>CAYFVL010000144.1:0-14786 GCA_964346405.1 uncultured Fibrobacterota bacterium | reverse complement strand
ACACCGCTCAGTGCAGCGCAGTGCAGCGCGGTACGGCGGTTCTCGGCTGCGAAACCTGGGTTAAGAGTCGTCACATGCCGAGTTCAGAACGGCAGATCATCTTCAACAGGCATGTCCGGTTCGGCCGAGCTTGGAACCGAGCTATGGTCTTCCGAAGGTTCACCCATCGAGCCGGAACTCTGCCTCGAAGATCCCGAACCCGATCCCGTACTTCCAAGGAACTGAATCGTACTCGCTACAATCTCCGTCCGGTTTTTCTTATTGCCGTCCCGGTCGTCCCATGAACGAGTGGTAATTCGGCCCTCGACATAAACGGTTCTTCCCTTTTTGAGATAATCGTTAGCCAATTCGGCCAGCTTACCCCAAGCCACTACATTATGCCATTCCGTCCGATCCTGGCGATCGCCTTCTCTTCCCGTCCACCGTTCGGTTGTCGCCAGACTAAACGATGTTACACTGGTTCCGCTTGGCGTTCGACGCAGTTCGGGATCCCGGCCAAGGTTTCCGATCAAGATAGCTTTGTTTACTCCAGCCATACATCCTCCTCTTTCGTGAATTGTGATGGAGCAATACCGCATCTCCTCGTCGGTCTGGAGATCGGTATAGATGCCAGTTATGAAATAGTACCGACGAAGCTATAAAATGAATCGATGTCGAAGGGAAAACAAGTAATTTTTTCTGATTCCCCGCGAAAGGACCTCGGGAATAGACCCGGAACCGCTGGAACAGCTTACGGAATAACCCGTTTAGCCCAACATACCGCCAATCAGAGGGACAAAACTACTCGAGATATTGCAGTATGCCGAACGTAAGAAAAAATGCGGATACGACCGCAAATGAGCCTGCAAGGAAATGCACAAGAGGATCCTTCGGCCGAGGTGGAGTTTTGGGAGCAGAAATAGGTCGACCGGCACTAACTCGTATACTCTTTCCACTGATTCGCTGCTCGGAAAAAGACCACCCGGAGTCAGCACCCAGAATGATCTGGGAGCGAACATTGGAGAGGGCGATTTCGGAATGACCAGAATGGATTCTCATGCTGCTGAAAACCACGTTCCGGGGCAACCGCAGATTTTCTCCCATCTCCACCGTTTCGCCGTAAATATCGATTACTACGTTTTTTTTCGTTCTGCTGTAGTAGAGCCAGTAATGACGAGGGGTCGCACTGAAGTTGAGATCGACGACATACCGCAGGTTTTGATTCTCAACACTCGCCGGTCGCACCTGTATGATAGATTCCAGTACTACTTCCTGTGAGTCAGCCCTGGAGGCAAGAACAGAAATAATTGCGGGGATAATCCACGGCAGAGTAATCACCTGTTTTACCGGAGCTGTTCGCATGTCGCATTTCCAAATCCCGGTACTACTTACAATTCAAATCCGATCGGCGGCATTTCCATCATACCATTCTCAATCGAATGGAGCAAATTATTTTTGTCCGGCCATACCGGTCCTATCGACAGGGCCGGATTCACCACAAACGACTGGACCGAACACGCACTTTCCCAGAGAACGGATTTGCGAATGAAAAACTACCTAAAAGAACTGGAACTCGCCCGAGCCGTTGCGATCGAGGCCGGTAAAATGCAACTGGACAAGCAGGGGCCTCGGTTGAAGGTCGATACAAAAAGCGACCTGTCGCCTGTGACCGAGGTCGATAAGGCTTGCGAACAGCTTATTCGACGGAAAGTGCTCGACACCTTTCCCGACGACGGTTTTCTGGGTGAGGAGACAGGACTCCTGAAAGGCAAAAGCTCCCGCCGGTGGATAGTCGACCCCCTGGACGGCACCCGGCCTTATATCCGCGGAATACCGACCTACAGCGTGCTCATAGCCCTTGAGGACGAAGAATTGGTGGATATTGTTGTGGGGGTTGCGCACCTTCCCGCACTTGATCAGACCTACTACGCCGCCGCCGGAAAAGGGGCATACTGCAACGAGGACCGAATAAATGTCTCGCACATGCGTAGTATTGGCGGATCCATGTGCAGCGTACTCGGCATCATCGAAAAGAGAAATACGGGATTGGGAGCCTCATTACTGAGTCTGGCGGGCGCGTGCGATTACTCGTATGGATATATGGACGCATATTCATATTGCAGTGTAGCCGCCGGTCGGATCGATTTCAGCGTGAATCTCCTGGACAAAGCCTGGGATTGTGCGGCTGCAGCCTGCATAGTCACCGAAGCCGGCGGCCAATATTCCGATATACATGGACGAAAAAGTGTGCATAACGGTTCATTCGTTATGACCAACGGCTACTTGCACGACGAAGTCCTTTCTCACTTTGCCGAGCATTCCATCACGGGAACGGGGGATTTGTGAGCGACTCAACTCATTCACAGGAACAAAAGCGGCGAAGCGAAAGAGCCGGCGTAGTCAACTTTTCCAAAGAAATGATCTCGGCGCTTCTGATGGCGTTCGTGTTTATCGTGTATGTCATCCAGGCATTTCGTATCCCGACGGCATCGATGGAACAGAGCCTGATGATCGGCGATTTCCTTCTTGGACTGAAATTCATTTACGGCGCCCCGGTACTTCCGTTCTCATATGCAAAATTTCCCGGGATTACCGATCCTCGGCCCGGAGACGTCGTTATTTTCGAGTATCCGGGAATCGACAGCAAAGACTACATCAAGCGCTGTGTTGCGGGTCCGGGACAAACGGTACAGATCAATCAGACAAAACTGTACGTCGACGATGTCGAACAGCAACTACCACCCAAAGGACAGTATCTGAGTGACGGATATATTCGTCCGGGGATTACCGATTTCGCCCCAATTCGTGTCCCCGCGGCCGGAGATACTCTGTACCCGGGGGACATGCCGTTGCGCGAGTTCGTGTTCACCAAAAACCTGATCCGACAGGAACATCCTCGAAACCGACTGATCAAATTCCTCGAAAGCACTCCGTTCACCAGCGGCATTTTTCGACGAAACCTGAATTCGGAACGAGTGCGAATGGAGTTTCACCTCACGCTTGACGGGGAATCGTCCGACGATGCTTTGATTCCAATTTCTCCCGCACGCGGAGGGCTGGTTCCACGGACCTTCAACGAAATTGCGGCACATCCGGAGTTCGCTCTCCAGGACGACTGGTGGGTGCTTCAGATACGTCTTCAAGACCTTCGCTCGGCCGTCGAGGCCGCGTACCCGGACAAAACGGTCGAGATCTACCGAAACATTAAACTGGACGGAAAGCCGGTGCGAGAATATGTCGTGAACAACGACAACTATTTCATGATGGGAGACAACCGCGACCGATCGGCGGACAGCCGTTTCTGGGGATTTGTAAATGATAGATTTGTCAAAGCAAGGGCGCTAATCATCTACTTCTCGGTAGACCTTGTGAAACGGGATGCAAGGGGAGATGTGATATACCGCTCCCACCCCCGCCTTGGGCAATCCCCAATTCGGGTTCCGATAATCTTCTCTCCATTACATATCAGATGGGATCGATTCGGTAAACTCATTCGCGCGTGGCATGTACCAATTCCCGAGTCCAGAGTCCCGGTTCCAGAGGCTCCGCCGGAACTGCCGGCCGACACTCTTGAGTTCGAAGAGACTCCGGAAATGGATACCATTGCCGCCGTGGGCGTCGGTACCTTGAGCATTTTTCCAAGCTAAAATCGTGCAACAGCCTTACGCAGAATGCCGTGAGTCGATTGCGAAACCTGGGTTAGCTTTTCATGAGCGCCGGCTGACCGGTAGCATCCATAACGTCTCTCCACAATGAACTCTCCGGATCGACCCGATTTTTCCGACGAACCGCCATTTCTATCGGGACATGTACCATGTGATTATTCATTAGACTGATAACCATATTCGTTTTTCCGGCCATCGCGGCGTGAGCCGCATTTGATCCCAGCCGAGCACAGTACAGAGAGTCACTTGCATTTGCCGGAGCACTACGAATCATGTAGCTTGGATCTATGTACTTGAGGTTCAACTCAATTCCCTTCTCGGCAAAGAAACGCGAAATCTCACTTTTCAGAAATACACCGATGTCTCCCAGCTTCCGATTCCCCGAAGCATCGGTTCCCTCGGTGTCCATCAGCTCCTGCCCGGCACCTTCGGCGACCAACACAACCGCATGCCCGCGACTGCGAAGTCGTCGCTCGAGATTGGCAAAGAGACCTGCTTCCCCGTGTAACTCGAACGGCACCTCGGGAATCAGAACGAAATTCACGTCGTTTATGGCCAGCGCAGTATGCGCCGCAATGAACCCGGACTCTCGCCCCATCACCTTGACTAACCCGACCCCGTTCGGCGCATCATGCGCCTCAACGTGCGCCGCGGCTACAGCATCCACAGCTTTATCAACGGCAGATTCGAAACCGAATGAGCGCTGAACGAAACTTAGATCATTGTCGATTGTCTTCGGAATGCCGATAACGGCGAGTTTCCCCCCGCGTCGCCGGATTTCTTCGCTTATGCGAAGTGCGCCACGCTGGGTCCCGTCCCCTCCCACCGCGAAAAATGCATTTACCTTCATTTCCTCGAGTGCGTCGACCAACTCCGAAGTGCGGTCCCCATACCCTCGCGAGGAACCAAGTAAAGTCCCCCCTTCCCGATGAACATCGGCGACCTGATCCGGTGTCAAATTCATCGTTGAGAGCCCGAACTCCGGTAAGAGGCCGCGATACCCAAACCGTATGCCGCTTATGCGGCGCACACCGTATCGATACCACAGCGTCATTACTATGGAACGGATTACGTCGTTGAGTCCCGGACACAACCCCCCACAGGTGACCACTGCCGCATGCGTCGAGGATGGGTCAAAAAAGATCTTTTCCCGCGCGCCGGCACGCTGCAGCAGATGTTGCTTTGTGTACGTTTTTTGAAGTGATTGCTGTGGCGACATCTCTTCAGAACTAACCTCGATATCGCCGATCACGTATTGATGATCCATTACGTAGTTTGCCACGAAGTCGTGCATTTCACGAGAAAGAACAATCGGAGAAGAAATGGTCTTCGGACCCAGTTCGGTAATAGTGAAATCCAGTGAAGAGTCATCCATATGTAGTTTCCTTCGATTCTGTGCCCGCGGAAAAAAGGTACTTTGAAACGCTCTGTGCGGCTCAGCACGAGCTTTTTCGGCGTACTTTCTGTCTGCTGCGGAGTACGATCTGTTTATTTTCTGTTCTTTGCCGGCCGATTCTCCATTCCTGGCCTGCAACTAGTGTGGCGACCGACAATTGCCAAGAATTAATACGGGCGATTGTCGGACACCACACTAGCCTCGGTTATGAAAATAGTATTTTAGGAGTCATCACGGAATAAAGTGTCCAGGAATCTCATTGGGGATGTGCTATTGCCGGATTATCGGATGCACCGGCAAGGCGCGATTTGAGGCGAACACCGGCAGTATTGAACGAATGAGCAACGCAGCCGGGCGGAGGAGAGCATTACCGCCCCCGAACTCCATGAAAGAGAAGTGATGAAACACAGAAAGCTTTTCGTTGTATACCGACTGCCGGTGATCTCCGCGATAATGATCATATCCACGCTACGGTGCGCCCAGCAAATACCGCCCACCGGTGGGCCCGACGATACCACCCCGCCAATAGTCCGAGAATCGTCGCCGCCACAGGGAGAGACCAACGTCTCACCCGATGCACGAATCGTAGTTGTGTTTTCTGAATGGATTACCCCCACGCGAATTCAGGACGCCGTCACGCTGTTTCCACCTCCCGATAAGGGGATAGATGTTGCGGTGTCCGGAAAAAGGCTTATCGTCACCCCCGAATCACCTCTGCTGGATTCCACCACCTACCACCTGGGGATAAACACCTCACTGACCGATATCCGCGGCGTTCCGATCGGAGGACCGGTTACTATTGTTTTTTCGACCGGGAATATGCTGGACAGCGCCCAAATCCGGGGGTGCATCGCCTCGCCGGATACACTAAGAGTTCAACCCAAAATCGGACTTTACCACTTCACCGAACAGTGGCATGATTCCCTGCTATTGAAAGTTCCCACATATCTGAGCCAGACCGACAGTATGGGACGATATTCATTCGACTTCATTCGACCGGGTTCCTACAGACTGGCGGGTTTCGTGGACGACGACCGCAATAACCGGATCACGGCCGGGAGGGAAGAAGGGTTCATGCCGATAGAATCGGTGGTTGTCGTCGATACCGCTGAGGGACCAATCCCACTGTTCCCCGCCGATACCGATACGGCAATAGTCCGGATTGCACCCCGAAGTCTCACCGTACGTTCTCCTACGGTTCTTCGGGGACGCTGGACGGGCTCACCAAAACCTTCAATTCCTCCGGCCGATACGTCCTGGAAGATTCTGTCCGCGGACGAAACCGCCCCCTCGATAGATTCCTATGTATCTTTCGGGGACGAATCATTTCTGCTTCTCCTGTCCGCTTCCCTGCAAAACCGGGCATACACACTGGTTTATCCCCTTCTATATCCTCTTTTCTCCCCCACTGAATTCGATACGGCACGGCCGACACATGACACTTTACGATTCAACGGGACCGCATTTCCGGATACCACCGCCCCGACGGTTATCAAGCGCCTACCCAACGGACCGACCGAATTAGTCCCTCGCTTATCCCTTATCTGGTCGGAACCGGTACGCGCGCTCAAAAATACGGCAAACCTGATCGACACACTTGGTGATACCGTCAGGCTCTCGATTGATGGTAAATTTGGAGATACCACGCACATGATTCCACAGTCACGACTGCGACCTGGCCGACTCTACAGACTGTCGATTCCGCCCGAGCAATTTGTCGATCTCGGCGGCAACATCCCGAAGGACACTGTGGATACCTTTGCAGTTGAAATGAGTGTACAGACAATCAGTGCCGACAGCCTATGTTACTTGTTATCCGGTGGAGCACAGTGTCTTGCCTTCGAACCGAGCCGTATCTGGCGCTATAATCCCTTTTCAGGCAGGTCGTTCCACACCGCGGACTCGTCCGGTCTCTTCTCATTCGACTCAATCCCCGCGTCGAAGGGAACGATCGGATATTTCGAGGATCAAAACGGGGATAGGGTCCCAAACAATGGACGATTGTTTCCCTGGAAAGCCCCCGAACCGCACGTCTCTTTTCCAGACACGATCGAAGCACGTGCCCGATGGGAGATTACCGGTGTGTCGTTTCCCGACTGCCACATTTGTCCGCCCCCAGTCCGGCGGGCAAACGATACGGATACGGCAGCCGTCGACACCGGGGCATCGCCTTTAGAAAACAAACCACGCCCCTGAACGGGGCAGCCGTGATTTTCCCGGGCAGCCGCTGACGCATTGAACCTAACCCAAGTTTCGCATGTGCTGCCCCCCATAAAAAAAGCGCTCGATTTCAAAGAAATCGAGCGCTTTCAGCATTTTCCGTGCTTTGGACTAATAATCAATAAGAGTCTCGTCCCGGTCTTCCTTCCAGGCCATCAGACGTCGGGTCCGGCTGGGATGTTTTAACTTACCCAGCGCTTTTGTCTCGATCTGGCGCACACGCTCACGAGATATCCGAAATGTCTCACCGATCTCCTTAAGTGTCTTGATTCTCCCATCGTCAAGACCAAAACGCATAACCAGTATTTCACGTTCTTTTGGGTCCAGTGAGTCAAGCACCTCGCCGATACTCTCCCGCAATCCCATGAGCGAAACTCGTTTTGAGGGATTTTCGGCCTTGGTATCCTCAATGTATTCCCCGAAAGTCGTCCCACCTTCGTTGCCGACCTCCATGTCAAGGGAAATTGGATCCATGGAATACTCCAGAGCCTGCTGCACTTTACCAACGCCACACCCTATTTCTTTCGCGATTTCCTCGTGACTCGGCTCATAACCGTATTCCATGATACACTTGCGGCAATACCGGAGCGTTTTATTTACAATGTCAAGGGTATTCACGGGAATGCGGATAGTTTTTGCTTTGTCGTTTATGGCGCGGGAAATTGCCTGGCGAATCCACCAGGTGGCGTATGTACTGAACTTATAGCCCTTGCGATAGTCAAAGTTTTCAACCGCTTTGATCAGACCCCGATTACCTTCCTGGATAAGGTCGATAATCTCCATTCCCTTCATCATATATTTTTTGGCGATACTCACCACCAACCGAACATTCGCTTCAATGAGAGCACATTTTGCCTG
Organism: uncultured Fibrobacterota bacterium; assembly: GCA_964346405.1. Lineage (GTDB taxonomy): Bacteria > Fibrobacterota > Chitinivibrionia > Chitinivibrionales > CAYFVL01 > CAYFVL01. Next base: position 6,668 of record CAYFVL010000144.1, on the reverse strand, counting down.
GTTACGCATGTCGTCCCAGTATTTGTACTCATTAAGCTCCTCGGAGCCTTCCAGTTCCAGCAAATACTTGTGGTACTTTGCCAACATATGTTGAACCTGTTTGGAATTGAGGTTCAAAGATTGACACAAAGCAATACTTGAGTCCTGAAGTTCAGCGATCCGGGTTTTCAGATCGGAAGCAGCTTTCCCTTCCGCATTTTCGAGTTCTTCACGCGCATGGGCGATCATGGTGTTCTTACGCTTGATCTGGGCGACCATTCGCAGAAAATCCTTCCGGAGTTCCTCGTGAGCTTCCGGATCGTCGTATTTCTCCTCGGCAATGTTGAGAACGTCTATACATTGAAGTTCATGTCGTTTAAACTCCTCGCCCAGGCGATATAGACTGTCCAAAGCGAATTGAGAACGAAACGCCATTTCAAACAGTTTTTCCTGGGCGTACTCCATTTGTCGAGCATATTGCGCTTCCTGCCCCCTCGACAAGAGCGGCACTCGACCCACGGTGTTAAGGTACACCCAAGTTGGATCGGGATACCGGGGAGCACCTTTGGCGGCGGCATTTCGTCGCCGTCCATACTCCTTTTCAATTGCGTTCGAATCCCGGACAAACCGGTTCACCGCTATTTTTTCGGCAACCAGTATCTCCTGAATTTCTTCTTTCTGCTGGGGAGAATCCGCCAGGTCACGTATCTGAATATCTGTGACAAACCCCTGAAGGTTGGCGAGTTTCCGTAATCGATCTGTTTTTTTCTGAATGTCGGCCGGCATATCTTCGCTCTGTTTTATCATTAAGCGTCCAACTCCTGCAGACTAAGGGCGATCTCTTTTTGACGTTCGAGAAGCTTTCGTTTTTCCCCCGGGTCCTCTTGAGACCTGAGACGTTCTAGAATTCCGTGCATCTCCGCCTTGTAAAACTTCCGGTGTAATCTCCTGATGGTGAGATGGAGATCGGCTTCGGCGCCTTCGGTAGGCCCCGGCTTCAAGATGGCTTCCGTTATCACTTGCCTCGCATTCTCATTCTGTACTCGTTCAGTGAGCGTCGAAAGAGTTGCATCACTACCATAAGTGTCTACCAGTATACAATATAAGTTCCTGCTGAAACTATCGGTAAACGTCTCCGGCGAAATCCGCTCCATAGCGCTCTCGATCAATTCCGGTCGTGCGAGTAATAGTCTAATAAGATTACCTTCATTTGTCTGCAAAAATCTATGAATTTTTGATTTTTGTTGTTCTTGTCCCTCGGATACACGTTCTTCACCCCCATATCCATGCGTTTGCAGGACTTTTCGGACCAGTTCTTCCCGCAACCCGAGCCTTTCCGCCGAACGTTTCAGGTAATCCGCGAGTATAATCGGTTCCGTAATTGCCCGTAAGAATGGTGTTATTACCTTCAAAATCTCAGATTTCCCTTGCGGGGAACTGATCCCGTGCATCTCTATCGCACGTCGAAGAATGAAATCGAATCCCTCCAGAGCCCGCTCGATTTCCGACAAGAGCACCTCGGACCCGCGTACTCGAACATAAGAATCCGGATCCTCATCGCCGGGAAGAATAAGAACCCGCACCTCCAGCCCCAGTGGTGCCAGTGTATACACCGCACGCTCCGCCGCATTCACTCCGGCGGAGTCCCCATCGAAAATCAAAACCACACGTCCGGTGAAGCGGCGAAGCATGTGCCCGTGATCGACCGTGAGCGCGGTTCCCGAAGTAGCAATACAGTTCTCTATACCGTGGGAATGAAGCGAAATCAGATCCATGTACCCTTCCACCACCAGTACCTGATTGCGCTCTTTGATAGCAACCCGTGCTCTGTCCAGTCCGTACAGTACTCTGCTTTTGTGATAAATCGGATTCTCCGGAGAATTGAGGTATTTGGGCTGAGCATCGGGAGTCATTCCCCGCCCGCCAAAGGCAATTGTACGCCCCGAAGCATCCCTGATGGGGAAAATGATACGATCACGAAACCGATCATACGGTCTCTGTCCCCCCGATTTGCCCACGGCAAGTCCCGCAGCAATCAGGAGATCATTATCCACTCCATGTTTTTCGGCAAAATTTACCAAATCAGTCCACCCCGCGGGGGCGTAGCCCAGGTGAAAGTCTCGGACTGTCTCAGCCGACAGCCCTCGTCCCTTGAAATAATCGATCGCCTTTTGACTTCGTCGCATTTGTGCGTAAAAGAAGTTGTCGGCAAGTTTGTTCGCCTTGAACAACTCGGTTTTCCCAGGCCCCTGCGCCTCCTCCCGACGGGGACTCCCCGCTTGAAGCTCCACTCCGGCCTCTTCGGCGGCGATTCTCAGGGCATCGGAAAACCCAACACCCTCGACCTCCATAAGGAATGCGAATACGTCCCCACCCTTACCGCATCCGAAGCAGTGAAAAATCCCCTTTTCGGAATGGACCAGAAACGACGGCGTCTTCTCTTTGTGAAAGGGACAGAGCCCTTTCATGTTTCGTCCGGATTGCTTAAGGGTCACATACCGTCCAACGATATCGGCGATATCAAGACGAGAACGGATTTCTTCTTTTGCATTCTCATCCGCATGCATACTACGACAAATCTCCTCGGAGTCGCTCTTTTGTTCTAACCCAGGTTTCGCAACCAACTCACGGCATTCTCTTCTCAGGCATCCGGGACACTTTTCCCGATATGCCCCAAATATACCTCTGTTTGCCGACACCGGTAGGCGATTATCTATTTTGGTTCAGGTCGCAAAGGTATCTACCATACACGAGTCCCGGTTACCCACAGGAAGCTCGCTTGCGTGAAAATGGTCCGGTGTGCTCATATCCATCGGGAGGGAAAAATGGTCTACGGCGAAACTATAGCCGTCAAAACGAAAGGTTACTCCGAAATCATCGACATTACGGATTCAGTTTCCGGAATCGTCAAAGAATCCCAAATAAAAAATGGGATGGCTCTTATTTCCGTTATCGGCTCAACGGCATCTATCAGTACAATAGAATACGAACCCGCGTTGGTGGCGGACATGAAGGATCATCTTGAACGAATCGCTTCGAAAAAAGAACCGACCCGGCATGGAGATACCTGGGGCGACGATAATGGGTTTTCACATATCAGGGCTACCGTTATGGGTCCGTCTCTGGTGATCCCGCTATCCGCGGGCAACCTCGTGCTGGGCACCTGGCAGCAGGTAGTGGTGATCGATCACGACAATCGGCCCAGGGATCGAAAGATCTTCGTCCAGATCATGGGTGAGTAACGAACGGTTTGCGGTGCAGCTTCTTGCTCATGGAATTTTTCTCCGAATACTGCCGTGTTTCGGATTTTGAACGAACAACCGAATCCTCAAAGCTCCCTTCTCGAACTCGCGGCGAGAACCGCTGAAGTCGAAGATGCTCCAGGAGACGTCGGTTCGCGGATATAATATCACCGATAAGTCCCAGTACAATAGACTGAAAGCCCATGAATGCGAATATGGCCAGCAGAATGAGCGATTGGATATGCCCACCGCCACCGTCGAGGAAAAAAAAATACAAAAACCGAAGACCCAGAAGGAATGCACTCAAAAGGAACAAACTACCCACTCCCACGAAAAACCGAAGAGGATAGTACATCAGATAGGCACGAAAAATCGTAGCGGTGGAGCGGAGGATATAATCCGGTACACTGCGAAAGAGTCGAGACGGTCGCCGAGGAGGGTTTACCGCAACCGGGACATTGTGGACTCGAAGTTTTTTCACTCCCGCAACCATCAGGGTTTCCATTGTGTAGGAAAATGTGCCGTGCAGGAAAATCGCCTCGAGAGCATCGCGATTAAATGCCCGGAAGCCGCTTGCGGCATCATGAACATCGGTTCCGGAAAGCAGGCGGACAATGGCTGTCCCGCAACGTTCCAGGGCCATTTTGAGAGGAGAAAAGGGAGGATGCCCGTATGATAGACGATCACCGACAGCCATGTCGGCCTTGCCCCGCAGTATTGGTGTTATCAGATCCCCAATGGATGAGGAGGGATACTGCATGTCGGCATCGGTATTGACAAGGATGTCCACGCCGCGCTCGAGAGCGGCATGCACCCCGGCGAGAAAGGTGTCGGCCAGGCCGGAGTGGCGCGGCAAACGAATGACCGCGTCGGCCCCTGCTTCGGACGCAGCGACTTCCGTCCCGTCGGTTGATCCGTCATCCACCACTATGACCTCAATCGAATCGATCCCTTCGATACGTCCGGGGAGCGAAGCGAGCGTCTTGGCAATCCATTCTCGCTCATTCCAACAAGGAATCTGTATCGCAAGTCTCATACACACCGATCGAAAGGGGTTTACTACGCGATTTCCGAGAATTATTATATACTGGAGGACGGCACCGAGATATCGCCCGTGTTCGCTCCTCGATATTCTACAATTAACCGGGAACTCAACGCAACATGCGGTCTAATACCCTTGCCAATCTTCGATCCGGCTGTATCCGTACCCTTGCCCCAATTCTCCTTATCGTTTGGGCTGCCGCGGCTCAGACTATGGAAGTGACAGGACTCACCGGCACGGCCAAAATCCAACGCTCCGGCCGAAAGTCGTGGGAGACCTTGAAATCCGGAGACGATATCCGCGACAACGACATAGTCGAGACATTCTTTCAGACACAGCTCATGCTGGAATATGAAGACAATCTTGTCATTGTCGGATCTAATTCCAAAGCTCTCATGAATATCTCCAAAAAACGGGATGACCCAAAGATTCATTTCAGAACCACCATTTTCTCGGGCGGCGTTTTCGCAAAACCGGTATACAATACTACCGCGGCGATATTCACCTCGCACGGCGTCGCGGAGCTTGACAGCGGTTCCATTTCGGCCGTAGCAGACCCAAAGTCCGGATTCACGGGATTTCAGGTTCTCGGCGGCTCAGCCCATGTTCGTAATGTCGCGCAGCAGGAAGGACGAAAGCTCACAGCGGGACAAACGACCGTTGTTCGCCCCGGAAAGAAACCTACCACGGCTCTGTACATAACCGAAAAACACGTAAACGTCCTGAAAAGTTTTTTCGGCCATTCACAGGTCGACCACGAAATGAAATTGTCGAACATCAATCCCACCCAGGGCGGTACCGCCACAAAACGCCTTAGTGTTTCAAAAGACGTACTCCATACGGAATCCAGGGAACCGATGCGCGACTGGGGCAAATACAAGCCGCTGTTTGATGTTAATCAGATCTATGACGCGATTCTCGAGGAACAAGTCAAAGACGGCCGACGCTATGCTCCCATTACCGAACCCGGGGTGTTGTTCGCGAAAAACCAGGGGGTCCTCGGTGTGAATGCATCGTTTGCCTCCACCAACGGCCGAATTTATCCACGCATAGGACTTCTGCCGTCGGTACGGTTTATGTTTCTTGATATAGGCCTGGATATCGCCATTTCTCAAAACCATGATGGGGCCATGTCGATGGATTTCGGATCCCTTTCCGCGATTCTGGACAAAATTGACCATTTCACCGTTAGAACCCCAGGGAAAAAGAATTACATCAGGTTGGGTTCCATTAAGAATTTCACCATTGGCGACGGACTGATAGTTGATCGCTATTCCAACACCAATCCCTATTCAGTACACAAGACCAGAGGGATTACCGGGCGATTTGCATGGGGGATCCTTGACCTGCACGGGTTTGTTGCCGACGCCGCCTCGTTCGACATCGGCGGTGGTATGCTGTCCCTGCTTGGAGCGGCGCAAACCCTCGGACTCGGCTACTACTACGATCTGGACCAAACCGCTCCCCTACCGTCTTCGGAGAACCCTCGATTTGTGGATCTTCCCCCTACTTCCGAGGGAGGGATGCACAGTGACTCACTTTCCGTGCCCCCCGGCAATGTGCATGCGTATGAAATCCATCTCAACAGCGAAATTTATAACAATCTGCAGCTCAGAATTCTTGCCAACGTTTCATTTGCGCAGAAAATCTTTGCGGGAAGAAGCGACGGAATGGCAGCGAAACCCCATTTTTCGGTCGAATGGCGCCAATTTCGGGTTGGGGGTGGGATGACTGTGGAAACCGGACGTCTCCTTTCGTCCCAATTTCATTCCTTCTACATGACCAACCGACGTCGATATGTGCCGTCGGATTCGACCCATGGTCCGGTTGTGACCCAAAACGGCCTTCTCTCCGATCAGCGAACCGCTCCTGGTGTCTTCATTGATTTCGGCGCCGCATTTTTCAAGGGTACCGCCGTCGATCTGCATCTCAAGCATGATTTTGGTTCAAACCATCCATTCAAACGTTTCGACGATGATTCCTCCAAAGGAAGAAACAATTTTAGTTATCGCCTCTCGGTCGCGGCCGACAGGGACTTCTACAATCTGTTCAATTTCGCTGAATTGTATCTTCAACAGTATCACGGCGGGTATTACCCGGCCGGCGTGGAAGCAGGCGAAGATGCGACATATTTTGCCTCCTGGGGATTTGAGGCCGGATTCGACATCATTTCAAGGCCGTTGTTCGCCAATGTCGCTTTGCAGGGCGGTTTTAACTTCCGCTATCTGGATCTCGACCCCGATCTTCCCGACTCACGGCGTTTCAACAACAATATTGATATGTACGACCGTGTGACCGAATTCTATATTGGTGCACTTTGGGGATTCCTGTAAAACCCCGCCTCGCGCTTAAACCCAAGTTTCGCAACCAACTCACGGCATTCTGCGTAAGCTGTTGCACGATCT
>CAYFVL010000143.1:0-14906 GCA_964346405.1 uncultured Fibrobacterota bacterium | reverse complement strand
ATACCCCTGCGCTTTTTCTAAGTCAATCTCGCACAACATCTTACGTATAATGCTCGTTCTCGACTGCGAAACCTGGGCTAAGTTCTTCGAGATGAGCAACGTGAGACAATTCCTCACCCGCCAACTGTTCCAGGGTTTTTCGTACAGTAGGCAGGTGTGCAAATCGCGCCAGCTCAGAGTAAAATCCCGCGGTTGCTTTTTCATGTTGTATGGCCTTTTCCACCGCGGCATCGATATCGCCTTCATGCAGTTTCTTTGGTTTAGGAGGTAAGGGTTGCGTCACGTGCGACTCCGGTGCCGCCTGCTCCCTTTGCTGGGTAGTCATGTCACGAAGATGCGCGATGTGCTGTTTTTCCTCATCGGCCAGATGCTTGAACAGTTCCCGAAGCTCGGTTGAATTCGTTTTTTGGGCAAGCGCTTCGTAGTCGTCGACAGTGGATCGCTCGAACTCTATTGCTGCATCTATGACAATTCGGGACAACCCCCGTGTTTGGGCCACAACCACTTCGGAGGCGGGTATTTCGGCGCAGGCCTGGGCGCGTACGCGAAAAGCGCTGATCAGAAGTAAGGTGCCAAATAGGAAAAACAGGATGGCGGCTCCGCCCCTGAGCATATGTTGAGGAACAATACGTTGGAGAGTTGAACCGAAAAGGATCGCCACAAGCGTTGACAAAACAAGGGCGAGTGAAGCTCCCAGAAATACTGAAATGGGAGATTTGGTCCCCGCCGATGCTGCCATCGATGCCAATTGGGTTTTATCCCCCAGCTCAGCGAGAAAAATCAGACCGAAGGTAGCGAAAAAGAGTTTCCAGTCCATAAAGCCGTTTCTTTAGAAAACAGACACTCGTTATGCATTTATGTGTGGCGTGCCTCGAAGCATTCACCGGATCAGACACCGGTATGGCCGAATCCTCCGCCCCCGCGTTCGGTTTGATCGAGTATTTCGACTTCCTCGAACCGAAGTCCAATCGCAACGGCCGCGGTTACAGCCTGAGCAATTCTATCACCTCTCCGGATGAGAAATGTTTCGATTCCCAAGTTGATAAGAATGATTTTTACCTCGCCGCGGTAGTCGGCATCGATAGTTCCCGGGGTATTGAGAACCGTAACTCCGTATTTTGCGGCGAGTCCGCTTCGGGGGCGTATCTGAACTTCGTATCCGCGAGGGATTTCGAATGAGAGCCCGGTAGGAATCATTTCGCGACGTCCGGGCCGCAATTCGATTGTCGAATCGACGGCGGCGCGGATATCCGCGCCGCTTGATCCTTCGGTCATCCGGTGAGGGAGAACAATACCCTCACCGTGGGGGAGCCGTTTCACTTTAATGACCGGCCTTGTGGACACGATACGCTACTCGCCTTGTTGTTCGTTCTCGATCAGCAAGGCTTTGCGGCTGAGGCGAACCTTTCCGCGATCGAAGCCAACCACCTTGACCTGAACGATGTCCCCAAGTTTGATCACGTCTTCGGTTCGTGCAACACGTTTGATGTCGAGTTCCGAGATATGGATCAGCCCTTCCTTGCCGGGCAGATACTCGGCAAAAGCTCCGAAATCCACGATGTTCTTGATTTTTGCATCGTAAACATCACCAACCTCGGGTTCGGCGGTTATTCCTTTGACTCTCGCAATAGCCGCATCGGCCTGGGATTTCATTACGGCCGAAATCTGGATAGTGCCGTCGTCTTCGATATTCAGGGTAGCTCCCGTTGTCTCCTGAATATCGCGAATGATACGGCCGCCGGGCCCAATCACCTCACCGATTTTTTCTTTGTCGATCTTAATGCTTATAATGCGCGGAGCAAACTTTGAGAGATCACCCCGTGGTGCCGGCATCGCTTCATTCATAAGACCCAGAATGTGCATTCTGGCCTTATTCGCTTTCTGCAAAGCTTCGCGCATCAGGTCGGGATTGATTCCCTTGATCTTGATATCCATCTGAATAGCGGTGATACCGTCTTTGGTACCGGCGACTTTGAAATCCATATCTCCAAGGTGGTCTTCGGTACCGAGAATGTCGGTGAGGATAGCAACCTTGTCGCCTTGAGCAATAAGTCCCATCGCAACGCCGGCGACATGGGATTTGGTCGGCACGCCGGCCGCCATGAGCGACAGAGATCCTCCGCAAACGGTTGCCATTGAAGAAGAACCATTTGACTCAAGGACCTCCGATACAATTCGGATGGTGTATGGAAAACTCTTTTCGCTGGGCAAGATTGGGGTCAGCGAACGCTCCGCGAGATTACCATGGCCAAGCTCACGACGGCTTACAAAAGCCATGCGTTTGGTTTCACCGACCGAGTACGGTGGGAAATTATAGTGCAGCATGTACGATTTGGTGTACTCCTGCTGGATATCGTCGATACGCTGCACGTCCAGCTTACTACCCAGAGTAGCGACCGCCAGAACCTGGGTTTCTCCTCGAGTGAAGAGTGCTGAACCGTGAGCGCGAGGCAGAATGTCCACGGCTATATCGATGTCGCGTACCGTATCGCAATCTCTTCCACCGATTCTCTTTCCGGTTTCCAGAATACTTGAGCGCATGTCGTCGACTTCAATTTCGTGGAAAGCGCTGCTGATTTCCCCTTCTCGGTCCGGGAATCTCTCGGCGAGCTTTTCCTGAACCTCGTCTTGCAGCTTCTTGAGTCCGTCGTACCGCTCTTTCTTGATACCGTGAAAGCTGATTTCGTGGATGCGGTCTCGTACGATTTCCTCGACCGCGGCACGAATCTCAGGATCCTTCACCGGTGGTTCGACCTCGACCTTGGCGGGAGTACCGACTTTTTCGATCAGTTCTTTCTGTGCGACAACGATCTTTTTGATTTCCTCATGTGCAAGAAGGATCGCCTCGAGAAAGGTTTCTTCCGGAAGCTCCCAGGCGCCACCTTCGACCATCATGATTGAATCTTCGGTGCCGGCGACCACAAGATCAAGTCCACCGATTTCGGTTTCCTCAAGAGTCGGGAATGCTTTCAACGAGCCGTCTACCATTCCCACGCGTACCGAGGCTACCGGTGTATCGAACGGCATGTCGGACAGGCAGAGAGCAAGCGAAGCGGAAGTAATACCCAGAATGTCGGGGTCATACTCATTGTCGGCCGATATCACCGTTGAAATGATCTGCACCTCACTACGGTATCCTTCGGGAAACAGGGGGCGTATCGGGCGATCTATCAGGCGAGCACTCAGGACCTCCCGGGTACTGGGTTTGCCTTCTCGTTTAAAAAAACCACCGGGAATTTTGCCGGCGGCGTACGTTTTTGCAATGAATTCAACCGTGAGAGGAAAAAAGTCGAGTCCTTCGCGCGCTTGTCCGGAACAGGCTGTCGTCAGGATCATCGTATCACCGATTCGTGCCACGATCGATCCGCCGGCCTGTTTTGCCATTCGTCCGGTCTCGAGCGTAATTTTGACGCCGGTACCGGTCGTAAATTCTGAAGTATGAACAGTCATTGATTTCGTTCTCCGAGTGAGGGTTACCTTGGAAAGGATCGGCCGGAAGTGCGCGGCTCGTCGTATCGTTTGCATTACGGACGACGAGCCGTGATCATTTAACTACTTCCTGATACCAAGTTTCTTGATTAATTCGCGGTATTGCTCGATATCGTTGGCTTTGAGATAATCAAGCAGCGCCCGACGTTTTCCAACAAGTTTCAACAGGCCATAGCGAGTATGATTGTCTTTGCTATGCCTTTTCAAATGGTCGGTCAAGTCGGTGATTCGTTGCGTGAGCAGTGCAATCTGCACATGCGTTCTTCCCGAATCGGCCTCACTTCTGCCGTGTTCGGTAATGATTTCCTTCTTCCGTTCTTTTGTGAGTGGCATATGCTCCTACTCCATAGAAAAAATAGACTTAATGGCACGTATGTCCTGTTTGATAGCTTCGACAAGCCGGTCCGGGGAGGGGAACGCCCGATCTTCGCGAACGTAATTATGCACCCAAATGCGTCCCTCGTCCAATTCCCCGGGATCGCCGCCTTCGGTATCAAAGGCATGAAATTCATAGTGGGAAGTGCGATTGCCGAACGTCGGACAATCACCCGAGTACAAGGCGCCGCGCCACGAGTGTTCCCCACTCTGCAGTACCGCAGCGTACACTCCCGCGGGAGGAATCGCCTTTTCCGGGGCGGACCCCGAGAAATTAACGGTCGGAAAGCCCAACTCAGTGCCCTTTCGGACTCCGGAAGTACGCCTGGACAATATTAAATAGGGATGCCCAAGAGCTTTTACCGCGCTCTCAAGTCTTCCCTTGGCTACATACGAACGAATACGCGTAGACGAAACCACATCCGAATCATCGGTGTGAAGATCCACGACGAAGCTCCTAATATGATTTATGCCGCCTTCGCCATGCAATAATTCGACGCGTCCGGCTCTTTCTTTCCCGAATTTGTGATTGCTTCCGAGAACCCATTCCATCGCCTCCAGCCGATCACTCAGGATGTTTTTCACGAATTTATCGTGTGAAATTTCCGCAAAGCTTCGATCAAATTGCACCCCAACAAGATAATCCACCCCGAGTTGCTCGAAAATAACCGCCTTTTCCTCAAAAGTGGTGAGTACCCGATGGTTGGATTCGGGGGCGAGCACTGCGCTGGTGTGCGGAATGAACGTCAGTACAACGGAGTTTAGTTTTCCCCTCTCAGCTCGCTGTTTCAGTTGATCAATCAATAATTGGTGCCCACGGTGGACTCCGTCGAAATTTCCTACCGTCACCACACTCGGGCCGGCGCCTGTGTATTGCTCGGGATTTCTGAGGACTACCATTTCACAGATCTCTTCCCGCAAATACTCTCTTGGGCTGCAGGTCTCCCGAAGGTTTTGCCTCGGCTATCGATACAAGTTCATTGTTGGAATCAAAAAGGAAAACCGTTGTACCGGGTACGTGTTTCCTTTTGCTCGGAACAGCACGGCCGAATCCAAGCTCCCGAGACTGCCGGTCGTCGACATACGTGGAAACACTCTCATCCACAATTTCATGAAGACCAACTTGCGGAATCGGCACCTGCCGACATAAATCATCCCAGGAGACAGCGTCTTCAATGCGAAAAGGGCCAACACCCGTGCGTCGAATCCGTGAGGCAAACCCCAACGTGGAAAGGGCTTCCGCAAGATCTCGGGCAAGCGATCGCACATAGGTGCCTCCGGAACATACCACCCGAAAACGCATTGTATCCGGTGCCACTGCCGAATCAAGCAATTCAAATGTCGATATCCTGACTGTTCGTGCCCGGATCGAAAAAGTTTCATTCTGTCGCGCACGCTTGTATGCCGGCTTCCCCATAATCTTGACCGCGGAATACCGGGGTGGTATCTGATCCGATTCCCCCAAAAACCGTTCGAGTGCGCCGGCAACTACCATTTCTGAAGGAATGATCCCTCCCGAATCCACGATCTCCCCTTCGCCATCGAGAGTGTCGGTCGTGCACCCGAAAGTCAGGTCGAATTCGTACACTTTCGGCTCAAGATCGAGATAGGGGAGAACCCGTGTAGCATTTCCCAGCGCACAAACGAGAACTCCGGATGCTTGCGGATCGAGTGTGCCGGCATGCCCCACTTTGCGAACCCCGGTGGCCGACCGAATGCGTTTGACAACACCAAATGAAGAGGGGCCCGAGGGCTTGTCCACGTTCAGGAATGCGTTCAATGCCTACCCAAGCTCCTTCTCAAGTATGCCGAACATCTGTGGCAGAGCCTTTTCTCGTGGAAGATGAATTGTACATCCGGCGGCACTGCTGTGTCCGCCACCCCCACGAATAATTCGTGCAATTTTGCCCACATCGACATTTCCCGTCGACCGCAGGCTGAAATGACACTCCTGGGCAGTATGCTTCAACACCATCCCTACCTCGACACCCTGCGCCGAAACCGTATGATCGGCCATTCCTTCGGAATCCCCGTAGGCGGCGCCAAGCTCGTCGATTAACGAAAGAGGGAGATCCATCGTACACACGCGACCGTCAAGGTGAAATGCCAGCGTAGACCACATTCGGGATTGCAGAATCTGTCCCTGTGGAGTCTGGGATACATAGACTTCCCGGTAGACCTCTGATGCTTTCACTCCTCTGTCCACGAGATCGGCACAGATTCTGAGTACGTCGCCGTCGGTATTGGAGAATCGAAATCCACCCGTGTCCGTCATGACTGCCGTGTACAGAGCCTGAGCGACTTCCAGGGGAAAGTCGATTTTCTGCCTGGAGAAAAAATCGTAGATAATTTGCGCCGTTGCCGCCGCATGTTCATGTACAAAATTATGCCGGGCAAACGAAGTGTTGTCTTCGTGGTGATCGATATTTATTATTGTCTTGAATTCGGAAAGGTTTGGATTCCATCCCAGTCGATCCGGATTTGAGGAATCGAGAACCACGAGCACATCATAGTGCCGCGCTCTACGCTTGGTGGATATTCGACCGATATTCGGTAAATAGCCGAATTTGTAGGGAACCGGATCCTGGTTGAAAATGTGGGCTACTTTCCCGTGGGAACCAAGATACCACTGAAATGCCAGTTGGGAACCAATGCAGTCGCCGTCGGGGCTAACATGAGACGTAATAAGAAAAGAACCGTATTCTTCAACGACTGTGGAAAGTTCAGACCAGGTCGTCTTTGATTTGATCGAGTAAGTCATCAATCCGTTTCCCGCGATCGAGAGAATCGTCGAGTTTGAACTGTAGTTGCGGAAAATGCTTCACTCGCACTCGCTGGGCTACCGTTCGTTGAATGAAAGGTGTTGCACGCTCAAGAGCAATGAGCGTGCTCTTAACTTCTTTTTCTTCACCCATAATCCCCACAAACACCGTCGCACTTTTCATATCGGGAGCGAGTCTGACCTCGGTCACCGTAACGATCGGAGCAATGCGGGGATCGTTGAGTGTATTTGCTATCGTCCAGGCGATTTCGTGTGCAAGTTGCCCACTCAACCGCTTTTGGTGAAACTGTGGTGTCGACATGTCTCGATCTCACTATCTGACTGGTGACAGTTTTCTGGCGATTTCGATTTCCTCGAACAGCTCGATGCGATCCCCCGCCCGATAGTTTGAGAACTTTTCGAGAGAAATACCACATTCCTGGCCCGTGAAAGCCTCGCGTGCGTCTTCCTGGTGTCGACGGAGAGAGGATACTCTCGTATCGGCAATCTCAACATCATCCCGAATAACACGCGCACGCACACCCTTTACGGCATTGCCTGAAGTGACTTCACACCCGGCAACATGTCCGACTTTCGATATCTTGAACACCTGCTTGATCTCGAGAGTTCCAAGCACGTTTTCTTTGATCTCGGGGGCCAGCATACCTTCCATCGCATTCCGGATGGAGTCGACAGCCTCGTATATAATACGGTAAGTGCGGATATCAACACCTTCTTCGCGCGCCAATTCTCGAATTTTCGAGTTCGGACTCAGATGAAATCCCACGATGAGCGCTTTTGAGGCTGCGGCCAGAAGAATATCCGTTTCCTTGATAGCGCCGACGCTCTTGTGAATGACATTCACCTTGATCTCTTCGGTACTGAGTTTTTCGAGCGATTCCGCCAGCGCTTCAACCGATCCGTCGACGTCACCTTTGATAATGAGGTTCAAAGACTGAATACTTCCGGCCTTGATCTGCTCATACAGGTGATCCAGTGTAACCGCGTTGAGTTTCCTGAGTTCGCGCTCTTTCTGAGCCAGGCGACGACGTCCGCTGATCTCTCGGGCTTCCTTTTCGTCGTCGACTACCCTGAAAGAGTCACCCGCCTGGGGAGTTCCGGTGAGACCAAGAACAATCACCGGCTGCGAAGGCCCGGCCGAATCAACCGAGGCGCCTCGTTCATTGAACAGATCACGAACGCGTCCGTTATGAATACCGGTAACGAAAGGGTCGCCTTTGCGCAGTGTTCCGCGATTGACGAGCACGGTCGCAATAGAGCCTTTGCCCCGGTCCAGTTCGGCCTCGATTACCGTCCCGTGAGCTTTTCCTTCGGGGCTGGCTTTAAGTTCCAGAATTTCCGTTTCAAGACTTAAAAGCTCCAGAAGTTTATCGACGCCCATTCCGGTCTTGGCGGAAATTTCCACACTTGAAATCTGACCACCGTAGTCTTCGAGCAAGACATTGTATTGAGCCAGCTCACCCTTGACCTTTTCAATGTTGGCAGTCGGAAGATCAACCTTATTGATCGCCACTACCATTGGGACACCGGCGGCACGGGCGTGGTCGATAGCTTCGCGTGTTTGCGGCATGACACCCGAATCGGCCGCGATAATCAGAACGATGACGTCGGTGACCTGAGATCCTCGGGCTCGCATAGCGGTAAACGCCTCGTGACCCGGTGTGTCCAGAAATGTCACATTTCCGTGAGGTGTTTTTACTTCGTATGCCGCGATATGCTGCGTGATTCCACCGGCTTCACCGGCAATTACGTTCGATTTGCGAACATAATCCAGAAGAGAGGTTTTACCATGGTCGACATGTCCCATCACTGTGACCACCGGTGACCTCGGCTCAAGACGCCCCTCTTCTTCGACGGCAAGTTCTTCCTCTTCCGGGGCATATTCGCTCATAAGCTTTGCGGAATATCCAAATTCGTCGGCCACCATTTCAATGGTCTCGAAGTCGAGACGCTGATTGATGGTCACAAACAGCCCGAGTTCGAGGCATTTTGCGATAACCTGAGAAACGCTGCTGTTCATCATGTTTGCCAGTTCGTTCGCGGTAACGAACTCACTGACATTCAACGTCATCTTCTCAGTCTGGACCTCTTCTTCCTCGGGGCGGATTTCCTTTTTGTATTTCTTCCTGGCTGATCCGGCGCCGATTTTCGCCAGCGTCTTCTTGACGTTTGCTTTCAGCTCGTCGGCCCTGATCTCTGGACGTTCCTGTCGTTTTCTGCCGCCCTTTTTGCGCCCTTTCTTGGGGGTTGGTTTGCCGGTTGCGGGCTTGGGCGGAATCGGTCCCTGCGGTTGGTCCTGCTTTCCGGCCGGACCGCGGCTTTCAGGCCGGCTTACCGTTATTCCGTCGTCGGGTCGAGCCTGTTCTCGACGGGGGCGAGGCGGGATATGCGGGCGAGGGCCGGTACGGCGTTGCGAGGGGGCGGCAGGACGCTCAACCACGCCTTCACCCGGTGCCGGTGCAGCTTCGCCCCTCGCGGCTCGGGCCTTTTCGCTTTCCTGCTTCGCTTGCTGCTCGGATAATTTGCTTTCAGCCGGTTTGCCTCGGCTTATCATATCCTCTTTTGCCTTGGCAAGCATCAGTTTTTTACGCTCGTATTCTCGTTTGATTTCCGCGCGTTCCTGATCGAAGCGCTTCTTGATTTCGTCGCGGAGACTGTCGTCGACAGTACTCATGTGACTTTTCACGGCAATGCCCATGCCGCGAAGCATTTGAACCAGGGCTTCGCTGGACACCCGGAATTCCTTGGCCAGCTTGTAAACTTTTTCTTTAGCCATTATCGTCCCCTACACTAGCTTGCATATCCGCAAAAAACAAGCAGACCCCGACGCTCGTCTCTGAACAGACTTTGTGAAAACTGCAGTGAAAATACATTTGTCATACGTTTTCAGCATCGTTGTGCACCGGTGGAAACGCAGACCTCACCGGCGTTCGGCATATTGTGCGTCGGCTACTCTTTTTCTTCCGACGACTCTTCTTCGTCGGATACGTCTTTCTCGATTGCTTTTTCGACAATTTCCTGCAGGGCAGGTTCTTCCTCTTCGTCGGCCTTTTCTTCTTCTGCTTCCTCTAAATTCTCTTCTTCAACCGGTGTATCCGAATCTTCCGACTCGATATTGTCGGTTTCGGAAACAACGGCTTCTTCGGATGTCTCCCTCTCGACTTCTTCTCCGTTTGTTTCCGGCTCGGGCTCACGAAGAGCCTCCTCGCGTTGTTCGTCGGTGAACAGCGAGAACTCCTCGTCGCCGTAAACATCGATTTCTTTGTCGAGCATTTTTGAAGCAAGGCGAATATTCTGTCCTTCACGCCCGATTGCCTGTGCCAGATCCTCTTCGCTGATGATCACCACAAGCTTCGTCGTGCCAACTTCGATAACTCTTTTTACCTCCGCGGGAGAGAAAACCCGTCTGACCAGCATGGATAATTCATCTATCCAGTTAATGATATCCATTCGTTCATTCGACAGCTCGCGCACGATTGCCTGAACTCGATTACCCCTCATCCCAACACAGGCGCCGACCGGATCCACTCGACTATCACTGGATGTAACGGCCACCTTGGCGCGATAGCCCGGAGCTCGAACCACTTTGATAATTCTGACAATTCTTTCGAAAATCTCGGGGACTTCAAGCTCGAAAAGACGCTCGAGAAACATAGGACTGGTTCGTGAAATCACAACCTGAGGCCCTTTGAGGTTATTCTTCACATCGATAAGGCAGGCACGGATCGGGTCTCCCTGTCGGTATCGCTCTTTGTGAATCTGCTCCCGATGAGGGAGAAACGCTTCGGTGCGTCCCAGGTTCACGAGAATATTTCCTTTGTCGATCTGTTGGACCGTACCGGTCACCAGTTCACCGATTCGCTGTGAATAGTCGGTGAAAACTTTTTCCCTTTCGGCCTCCCGGACCCGCTGAACCAAAACCTGTTTTGCCGTCTGTACCGCTGCCCGTCCGAAATGAGTCATATCGAGTTCCTGGATCAGTTCGTCACCAATCTCAAGCTCTTCGTCGATTTCTTTTGCTTCATCGATATGAATCTGAAGCTCGGGGTCCTCGACCTCTTCGACAACAATCTGTCGTGTGTAGACGTCAATAGTACCCTTTTCGCGGTCTACATCGACAATCACATTTGCGGGCTTCGACAGGTATCGCTTCGCCGCGGAGGCAAGAGCGTCCTTGAGCGTATCGAGCACGAGATCTATGCTGATGCTTTTTTCTTTCGTAACACCGGACAAAGCGGAAACAATATCCATTGCCTGCACTGCTTCAGCTTTTTTCTTCTTGGTAGCCATCGTGGATCAGTCCTTCCGTACGAACTATTTGAAAGAGACCTCTACTTTGCCCCAGTTGATCTGATCGATCGGGATCGTAATGGTCTTGCCGTTTTGGTCGAGAGTGATGTCCAATTCAGAACAGTCGGTCAGCAGCCCACGAAGATTCTTACCTTCGGTGCGCGCTATGGTAATTTCACGTCCTGTCACTCGAGAGAAATCCCGTGCGGTTTTCAGGCGCCGATCCACTCCCGGAGAAGATACCTCGAGTGTATACGGACCTTTTGCGAAATCTTCCACATCGAGCAGCATCGAAATCTCGCGACTTGCATTCTCACAGTCCGAGATCGATACCCCGCCTTCCTTGTCGATTATGAGATTCAGTTTTGAGTGCTCGCCTGCCCTGGCATATTTTGCCTCAAAAAGCTCAAGGTCCATACTCTCGAGCTTTCTTTCGACCGCAGAACGAATATGTTCCGGAAGTGCATTCGGCACTCTTGTATCCCCCAGATAACAAAAAACGGGCTTACGCCCGAAACTAACAAGTCGTGAAAAGCCATCTTCATAATATACATAACCTGCCCGGCTAACCACAATACGTATTGTACCAGCAAATAGTATCGACTGCGAAACTTGGGTTAACGTTTTTCGCTTACTCTTGTTTTCGGATATCTTTGGTTCGACACGCTCACCACATCGCGTTGCATCTCTTGAGCATAGCGCCGTTGCCATGACTCCGCGAAACCCGGGCCAAAACGTGGTTCTTCCCGCCAGATCTCGGTCTCGGATTGAGAATGTCCTCCCGTGTTCCGAATTGGATCATTCACCGGAATTGAGGTTTTTCCCAAGGTTTTCACGCACCCATGCCACCGCATCCTCTTTAGTGTGAAACTGATCCTCCAACTGGCGGTCGTACGCTTCAGTCAGTATAATACCAAACGAAGGCCCCGGCTTCAGGCCCATATCAATCAAATCTTTACCCGTCAGCAACGGGGCAGGCTTTATCGTGTTCTCCACAAACCGACCTTGTTCACCTCGCAGGAACTCGACATTGGATATGTCACCGTGGCTGGCAAGACAATCCGCACGGTGCAACGCAATCTCGTCTTCGATTGTTTCTCGGGCAAGGAACCGTTTCAGGGTAGAGAGACGCATCTTGCGAACATTCATGAAGTTCATGTGATTTGAGATGCAGTCGGAGACGGTGTCGATTAGAGATCGTGGCGCCCGGAGACGTCGAAGGATCGCACGCGCCATTGCTGCTCCTTCACGGTCATGCCCGTTGAATCGAATGCGGTCTTCGATTTTCATGGTACCGGGCTTGCCGATATCATGAAGAAGTGCGGCCCATCGAACCGTTTGGGTCTGGCGGTCCAGTTTTCGAAGCACCAGCATAGTGTGGTCGAACACATCACCTTCGGGATGGAATTCGGGCGGTTGAGCTACTCCTTGTAATACAGCGACCTCGGGAAGTATGTGTACAAGCATTCCCGAACTCTGAAGCAGCTTTACTGCTCTGTCGGCATGGTCTCCCAGCAGCATCTTGTTCAGTTCCTGAAAAATACGCTCCCGTGACACTTCCGTAATTCTTTCGGGATAGCGACATAACGCCTCCCACGTATCGGATTCGATGGAAAAATTGAGATTGGCGGCAAATCGGACGGCTCGCAACATCCGAAGATAATCTTCCCGAAACCGAGCTTCGGGATTACCAATCGCCCGGATAATGCCACGTTCAAGATCCTGCCTGCCGTCGACGTAGTCGAAGATTTCGTCCGTTAAAGGATCGTAAAACAATCCATTTATGGTGAAATCTCTTCGTACGGCGTCCTCCCGCTCATCGCTGAAACGAACCGATTCCGGGTGTCGACCGTCCTTGATCCCGACATCTGATCGGAAGGTCGCAACCTCAAAGGGAACCTTGTCTTCAACTACTATCATTACCCCGAAATGCTCTCCAACACCGAATACCTGAGAGAATAGCTCGGAAATACGGGCGGGAACCGCATCTGTGGCTATATCGATATCGCCACTGTCGGGAGTCGATAACAACATGTCCCGAACGTATCCTCCCGCAAAAAGGGCTCTGTGCCCATTTGCCGTAAGTCTCTCTATGATGGCCGTTCCGATTTCTCGTCTTTTTTTACCAGTTACTTCAAACATGGCCCCAAATATAACCTCAGCCGTTTTTGTCGGTCGGCATTCGGAATGCATGCCTATATTCATAATCTGTTTGTCGCGACAGACCGTGTCGATTCAGGCGGAGGTGAACGGGAATTCGGAATTCCGCATATTTAGTGCCTGTCCGAAAACTCCCTAAAAACGGACGCTGATCCAGGGTTGGCGGACTCAGGATGATTTCTTCGACGAGTTGAATTTTCGGACAGACGCTATTTTATGTAACACTCGCACGGTTGTGCTCGTTTAGTTTAAGAATGCTATTGACTTCTTCGGGGGTATAACACATCTTAGATGTATGTTTCTTTTCAGGATTGGGTGATTTGAGACCGAATGCTCGCTTTAACGACCCCGCCGATTATTGTCGGCACTTCCAGGTTCAGAATCGATACCGATTTTGTAATTTTGGGTTATTGAATACACCCGAGCCTGTATCCGCGACGACATCGTGGAGCGTGTGCAAAACCTGAATTAGACGATTCTCTCACGGTGAATCGCATCAATGCTAAACGATTTCACTATTCAGAACCGTCTCATTCGGGTAGAGAATTCTTGTTCGCCGGTGGTTCCAAGGAGGAAAAAAGATGGTTCGAGTCTTCGGTGTAGTTCTGTGCTTAATCGCTTTGATAAGTCTCCAATCGTGTTCGCCCAGTTACGAGTCGAAGGGTAACGAAGCCTACAAAGCGGCGATTGGCGCGCAGGGTGATCAAAAAAGGCGACTTGAGAAGGAAGCTTACATGTATTACTTCCAGGCAGTCAAAGCTCATCCCGACAAAATCAGCACTCAGTTGCGGAACAGGTTTATCGAGTTGACGGTAAATCGCGCGAACATGGTTTTGGTGCAGGGATCTTCGGAAATGGATCACATTCCACTTTTCATGGCCGATGTCGATTCCTTGTTGAACAATGAGGTTAGTCCCGAACAAAGAAACGCATATGCGCGGTTTCTCGTCACCCTGGCCGACTCGAATTTCGCAAATCGGCGTATCTATGAAGGGCTTGAGATTTTGGACCGAGCCGCCGAAGTCGCGGTGAACAGCGAACCGATTCTTGAAAAGAAGGAAACTCTGGTCGGTAATCTCGCCAAGGAGAACTTCGAAATCGCTCAAATGGAACTCGAGCAATTTGCTGGAACCAAAGACAATGTGCAGCCGCTTATCCGTGCGGAATACCGGCTGAAACTCGCGAAATACTACGACGAAGACAACAAAGAAATAGATGAGCTTCTCAGTGAGGTGTACTCCAAAAACATTGCTAATTATTCTGCCTATGAAGCTGTGGTTCAGGATAAACCCGATACAACCATTTACGACGGAATCAACAAATACTCCATTCTTCTGGCGGTCCCAACCGTTAGGAAAATCGGCAAACAGGCCGTCATGGAGGTCAATATGTACAACTATTCCTGGAATCCACTCCGGCTTCGCCCCGAGGATTTCTACCTGGTTGGGACTAACGGCAAGAAATACAAAGCGCTGAAAAGCTCAGAAATCGATAAAGAACTGCTCGATCAGGAACACGAAATCAAAATGAAACTGCGCTTTGTCGCACCGACAAAAATCGAGAAGATTGTCTACGAAAATGGCGATCACTATACAGAGAAGCGCTTTTTCTAAACTGCCCGGGGTGGGATTACCGACGGTCGGAATGTTATTGCGACTGTCGGTACTCAATTTTTACATCCATACCACCTCGAATTGTTGACAAAACTCTCGTCGGACACTACTATATCATACCGGAGCTTTTCCTCTTGAACGTTTTCTTTTTCCGAACGATCCGCGGGTTAGCCCAGGTTTCGCAGTCGAGAACGAGC
>CAYFVL010000142.1:0-14916 GCA_964346405.1 uncultured Fibrobacterota bacterium | reverse complement strand
CCAGGATGTGAAGTCACATGGCGGTAGAAATCTCTCATAAAAAACTTCCTACAACCCAAGCTCGACCGAGTGGATCGGGTTCCCAGCTTGGCTCGGGGTACGTCACCGGACGTCTCGGTGAAGGTGGTATGGCCACCGTTTATGAAATTTGGAATCCTCAACTCTCAGTAAGCCGAGCCGTCAAACTTCTGCGCCGGGACCATACTCCCGAGTCTCGTGAACGGTTTTCCACCGAAGTGAAGCTCACCGCCCAATTGGATCATCCCAATATCATTCGGATTCACTCTGTGGGTGAATGGCAGGGACGTCCCTACATAGAAATGGAAAAAGTCCACGGATGGTCTCTCGACGTACTTCTCACCGAGCGCGGTCCCCTGCCGAAGAAGGTGGCTGTCGCGGTGGCACTCCTTATTGCTCGGGCATTGACTTACACTCATTCTTTGAAGTATCGGTTCGACGGCGCCGAGGTCAATGGTCTGTTGCACAGGGATCTCAAACCCGCCAATATTTTGTTGTCACGAAAAGGATGGGTCCGCCTGACCGATTTCGGCATAGCGACACCCGTCGACGTATCGATGCATACGCCCGACGGCAGTATTGTTGGTTCCCTTCATTACATCGCACCCGAACAACTCAGAGGGGATAGTGTTGACGCACGCGCAGACATGTTCTCGTTTGGATGTGTTCTTTACGAAATGTTTACTGGAAATCGGGCATTTCCTGACTCCCGACTGGCACGTTTGATTCCCCAACGGCTGGCCAACACCTATTCTCCCTTGCGAGAAGGCAGGAGCGGGATACCTCGTTCTCTCATCGGGCTTATCAGGCGCTGTATGGCGGCGGATCCCGGGAAACGCCCGTCGGAGTTCCGATCCATTCGAAAGACGCTTGAAAGTATATATGAAAAGTGGACTGATTCGGCGCCTGAGGAAACGATCGAGAAATTTCTGAGTGCGAAAGACATACCTGATTCGACCGGAGCGCCGATACGGGTATTACAAATTCCTGCTCGTCCGGCGGTCGCGGCGGCGATTCTAAGTTTTCTGATACTGGTACTCTGCGTTCCGCCTATAAGAAATCAAGGTTGGCGAGCCGTACGGATCATGAAAACCGGAATGCCGGGACTATCTGCCGAATCGCAGGTTTCTGTGGAGAAAGAATCTCCTCCGATAAAAATGTCCCTGGAGCCAATTCTTGCAAGGTATGGCACCCCCGATCCGCTCACGGCAATGGAATACGCGGATGGGGAAGGGAATTACGAAATCGTTCTGTTTCTTTCCGAATATCTGTCCGGGAAAAAGCGAAAATCCCAACTCGGAATTCTACTGGTGACCAGAGCACTGGAGGAACTCGGGTTTCTAACCGACGAGCATTTCCATTCTTTTTATATAAATGAAGCCGAGTACGCGTTCATGAAGGCTCAACACCATTTCGGGAACGGTCACTATATTTCGGCTTTGAGTGCCACCGAGAGCTTCGAGAAATATGATGCCCTGCTGATCGACAAAGAAGAGTTGTGGCCAAAAGTCCTGGAGCTTCGTGTCGCCTGTCGCGGTGCACTCGAGAGGAAAGGGCGTGATGTTGTTCGCGCTGAGAATTCGGAAAAGGAACATTCGACCACAAATAAATCTTACAAATTACCTGCCCATTTAAACGACGACTCGGCCGTTGTGTGGGGTCCTTCCGCCGGCCTGTAGTGTTTTTCCCGTCCCTCTTCGCCACAGGTGGCTCTGAGCGGAGGCGCTTGCACGCATGCTCGATGTTACGCCGGGTGCGGTATCGCGGCAGTCCGAATACGCTTTCGGCCACGTGTCACGACTGCCATGGCCGGGCTTCTACCCCTTGAAATGGGTTTGGAAATCGGGGCGGATTTGTTGCGCTCGATGGCTATACCCGCAATTGAGTTGATTGCTAAACCTGGGCTAGGCATGCAGCGTCATGATGTATCTTGAGGCGGCGACTGTCTATCCGCAACCGAATGAGTTCCCATGCCCGAGCGATCGAGTATCAATGTTCTGGCCGCGGTCTTTGTGATCGCGGGAGTGATTCTTACCCTTGAAACCACGGGCGTGGTCACCGGAATCGCTCGCTTTTGGCCTCTTCTCATAATAATCCTCGGAATAGGATTTCTGGGACTTTTCAATCAAAAGGGCAGAAACGACCTTGTCCTTGCGTGGCTGGGCACCTTCTCAATCGGGCTTGGCACGTTATTTGGATACCTGAACCACGCAGGCTGGCTTCGAATCAGTCGTCTTTGGCCGATTTTTCTCGCTCTGGTGGGGGTGAGCTTTACGGTTCTCAGTTTCTTCAGCCCCAACAGAGCTTTCGCCTGGTCGGCGGTTTTGTTTTTGTCTCTATTCGTTGTTTTCTACCTCGTATTCAGTGTCTCATTGAGTTTGTGGCCATTGTCACTGGTGATATTCGGCCTCTGTCTGTTCTGGATCAGCTCAGCTCTGGGGAAGGCCTGAGCGCATTTCCTCCCGGTTGCCGGTCAGGTTCATGGTTTCGATTTTGGAAAGGACCTTTCTAATGAATGGTAATAGTGTGCTCTTCGTGGAGCCCGGCGGCGCTTCGAATACATTTTCAAAGTTCATGTCTATCCCTCTTCTGGGACCTGTTTACCTGGCGACCATGGCCCGGAAGGCCGGCTACGATTCACGAGTGATAAATGAAAACATCATAAAGAGACGCATTTTCGACGATGAACTTGCCGGCGCGGACGTGTTGTGTGTGAGTTCATTGACCTCTACCGTAGACCGCGGCAAAGAGATTGCCACCAGGTATAGTGAATTGCGTAAGGAATGTGGATTGCCGGCACGATCTATCATTGGAGGAATTCACGCGAGTATGCTTCCCGACGATGTCTCCCCGTATTTCGATCAGGTTGTCGTGGGTGAGGGAGAGGAAATCATTCTCGATCTTTTATCCGGAAAACTCGAAGGCAAAGTTATCAAGGGAAGACCCCTCGAGGACCTGGATAAGGTTCCGATGCCGGATTTCAGTCTGGTAAAGGGATGGAAAGACGGCCGTATCTGGCCGGTGATGACTTCGCGTGGGTGTCCCTATGACTGCAATTTCTGTTCGGTGACCGAGATGTTCGGCCGTGGGTATAGAAAGCAGAGTCCGCAACGAGTACTCGATGAGGTCATGCGGTACAAAGACGGTTACGTGTTTTTTGTCGACGACAATTTCGCGGCGGATATCAAACGGTCGGACGCAATTCTCGATCTCATGGGCGAGCGTGGGTTCAAGAATTCCTGGACAACCCAGGTACGAACCAACGTTACCAAAAAACCCGAATTTGTCGCCAAGATGCGGGACCGGGGATGCAAATGGGTGTATGTGGGGCTCGAGTCTATCAATCCGGAGAGCTTGCTGGATATGCAAAAGGGCCAGACGGTCGAGGACATCCGTAAGGCCATGTCCGTCTTTCATGAAAACGGGGTTCGTGTCCACGGGATGTTCATGTTCGGAAGTGATCCCGACAAAATGGACGTTTTCAAAACGACCACCGCGTTCGCCAGGGAATGTCGTATCGACACCGCACAATTCAACGTTTTGACCCCCTTACCCGGTACGAGACTCTTCAATCGCATCGTTTCGGAGGGCCGACTTCTCCACCGAAAATGGCAATACTATGACGGATTGCATGTAGTATTCTCCCCAAAGCACATGTCGCCGCGTGAATTGCAGGAGGGAATGATGTCCTGTTTCAGCGACTTCTACACTTATACCCGTGCCTTCGGCGATGCATTGGAGACGGGTATCAAAATGATCGGAGCCGCGGGAAAGAGGGCCATGTCCATTCCGGCCCGTCGTCCAACAGTGTCCGGCACGGTTTTGAAGATCGCCGGTCGTGGAATGGTGCGCCAATGGATTCGCGAAAACGGCGGCTATCTCGTACAGCTCGGAAAGAATAGCCGGTAAGCCGTACGTTTATTATTTTTGCGGATCCATAATTTCTCCCTGGGTGTCATTCCACCTTACCTTCGCTTCGGCATGCAGTCTGATGTGAAGCTTCGTTTGAGTGACGATGGTCGAATCAGTCGACGATGGAATTTGTTTGTCCCGCTGCGGGAAGGAACCACCAATGATCAACTCGGAAATACCTCGTCCGGAATACCCGCGACCTCAGTTCGTCCGTTCCGATTGGCAGTGTCTCAACGGCATCTGGACATACGAATTCGACTTCGGGCGTTCGGGAGAAGAACGAGAATTGTACAAAACGAACGGGTTTGAGAATAGAATAACCGTACCGTTTTGTCCTGAAAGTGAACTCTCAGGAGTTCGGTATACGGATTTTATCGATGCCGTTTGGTATCACAGGGAATTTACCGTTCCCTCCCAATGGCGCGGTAGTCGCATCATTCTTCATTTCGGAGCGGTGGATTACGAGTGCGAGGTCTATGTCGACGGAGTTGCCGTTGGGGGGCACCGTGGGGGATCGGTTTCGTTCTCTGTGGATATAACCAAAGCCGTTGAGCCCGGAACCGTGCATCACCTGGTGGTGCATGCTCGGGACGATGTCCGGAGTGGCGAGCAGCCGGTGGGGAAGCAATCCGTCAAGTTCCGATCGCGGGGTTGCCGGTATACTCGGGTCACCGGCATCTGGCAGTCCGTATGGATGGAACCGGTAGCATACGAGGGAATCTCGAGCTGTCGCATTCAACCAGATTTCGATGGGCGTCGGTTTGTATTCACTCCGGAATTCTTTCAGGAAACTAGTGGATTCGGTCTGCGGATTCGACTGTCGGGACCTTCCGGGGAGGAAACTGTCGGGGAATTCGCCGCGGTATCCGGGGTTCCGGTGGTGCTGGAAGTTGCAAATTTTCGCCCCTGGTCACCGGAGGACCCGTTCCTGTATGATATCGTCCTGGAGGTGACTCGTTCCCGGGGAGAAACAGTTGACCTTCTGCGGAGCTACGGGGGCATGCGTAAGACGCATTTGGAAGGAGATCGGATTTTCCTGAATAACGAGCCGGTGTATTTGCGGTTCGTTCTGGATCAGGGGTACTATCCCGACGGGATCTGGACTGCGCCGTCCGACGAGGCTCTGAAGCGTGATATACAACTGTCCCTGGAAGCCGGCTTCAATGGAGCCAGACTTCACCAGAAAGTCTTCGAGGAGCGGTTTCACTACTGGGCCGACAAAATGGGATATCTCACATGGGCCGAAAGCGCCAACTGGGGAATGGAACCGGGTAATGCGGAGGCGGCGTACAGCTTTGTGACCGAGTGGAGTGAGATTGTCGCGCGTGACCGGAATCATCCGTCAATCATCGCCTGGACTCCTTTCAATGAAGTCGGCCACAGAGGGGCGCTCGAGCATCACAGAAGACTCATGCGGGATACCTACCGATTAACGAAGCTGCTTGATCCGACACGGCCCGTGAACGACTGTAGCGGGTGGGTACACGTGAAAACGGATCTATGGACGGTCCATGATTATGAGCAGGATGTCGAGAAGTTGCTACCGAAACTCTCCGAAACGGATCCGGACACGATTCTCAGAAACTTTGGGCAAATATGCGCTCCGTACGAAGGTCAGCCCTTTGTGCTCGACGAGTTTGGGGGAATAAAGTGGAACGTGAACGTGGTCCCCGACTCCCGCGATACCTCCTGGGGATATGGAGAAGGACCACGAACGCTCGAAGAATACCTGACACGGCTCAAATCGCTGGTCGAGGCGGTAATGTCTGTCGAACATATACGAGGATATTGCTACACACAGCTCACCGATGTAGAACAGGAACGGAACGGGATTTACACTTATCGACGGGAGAAAAAGTTTGATCCCGAGGTGATCAGGGGTATTTTTACCTAAATAATAAGACCGTGTTCGCTTATCTCGCGAATCGGAATTTTAGGTTCATTTCCTCTTTCCAGGTGACCATCCCGGAACCGGTTTTCGCAGTGGGCGTTTCGAATTTCACGTTTGCTTCCTGAATGAATCCGTCGATCAGATCGACTACAGCGGTTCCCGTACCTTTACCGGTTACCGGAACTCGTTCAAGGATTTCAGGAGAATTCATTGCCGTTTTTTCCGCCTGGTAGGTAAATTCCCAACTGATGTATACCTCCCCTTTGGCTTCGGAAACTTCATCTACTTTGTACAGACGGTACACCTGACAGGGGACAACTCCGGCCGGGGTGCGAATTGGGTGAAGCGCCGATCGTTCCCAGGTGTATCCCGCCCTTACCGGATCCTGCGGCATGTCCGGAAGAAGCTTGGCGAATTGGAAGTAGAGATCCCACTCGACCAAAGGCTGGGACGACAGTGCGCCAAGAGTGTCCACCGTCGGACATCCGTTAATTATCGCAAGTCCGTATTCGGAGTCTCTCAATGATTGAGTTACCCGCTGAGTCGTTGTATCATCATAAATACCGGACGACACCCTGGGCCGTTTTACCGTAAACGTCAGGCGTTCCTTGTCCTCGGCCAGATCCCCCAGCAGCATACATGATATGTGTGTAGATTCGGTGGTCGATTTTTCCTTTTTCCCTTCAAGAACCCGCTCGGCATGATATGATAGCACATACCGCCACTGTTTTAGTGCGGTGTAATCCAGATAGAGATCCATTTTGTCTTTTGCCCGGAGAGGCCCCATAGTACCCAGGATCGTGAGAAGAGCAATACTTCGTCGTACCATCATGCTGTCCTTTCCTTCCCATTCAAGCGGCAGGTACGCTGCGCTCGTTGGATTTGCTTCATAACTGCCGAGGATACCCGGCACTCGAAATCTACACAATTGATCGCCTTCCATGCGAGAAAATCTGATAGTTTGCCGGGTCTCGTGGGAAGCGTTCGATCCTCCGATGAAAAAACGCCCAGTCTTGTATTGCGGTTTTTGCCATCCCGGAGGCGTCCGGCTCCCCACAAAGGGTGCCCTGCCTGTGCACAGAACGATAATGCCCGAATTGCCGCTCCAGAAGTGGCGATACAGTGCCGCGGTTGTCCCCGTAATGCCCCCGCGGTATTTTTTGAGTGGTAACTGTCCGAAAATCCGTTCGTATGGATACACTATTTTTTGATCTCTGGTTTGAATCCCTTTTACCTTCCGGCTTCGCCGGTTCCGGGGAGGTCGTGAAATGATAGAGTGGTTCAAAAGTCTCCACCCGGTTTTGCAGGCCCTTATGGCCACCTGTTTCACTTGGTTTCTGACGGCTTTGGGAGCAACCCTGGTTTTCTTTTTCAAGAAGATCGAACGAAACATTCTGAACAGTATGCTGGGCTTTGCGGCCGGGGTCATGATTGCGGCAAGTTTCTGGTCCCTTCTGGCTCCCGCAATAGCTCTGGCCGAAGCCGAATCTTCACTTCCGGCCTGGGCCCCGGCCCTGATAGGATTCCTGTCCGGTGGCGCTTTTCTGTGGGCCGTAGACAAATTGCTGCCGCACCTTCATCTCGGATACCCCCGGGAGGCCGCCGAAGGGATAGAGACGGGATGGCACCGAAGCGTACTTCTCGTGCTCGCGATCACTCTACATAACATTCCCGAGGGCCTTGCGGTCGGTGTCGCTTTTGGAGCCCTGGCGGCCGATATCCCATCCGCTTCCTTTGGCGCCGCCGCGGCATTGGCGCTGGGAATAGGAATCCAGAACTTCCCCGAAGGCACCTCAGTTGCGGTTCCGCTTCGGCGAGACGGAATGTCTCGGCTCAAATGCTTCTGGTATGGCCAACTCTCCGGAGTTGTGGAGCCTGTGGCCGGGGTGATCGGCGCCGCGGCCGTTCTGCTCATGCGTCCGATTCTTCCCTATGCCCTGGCATTTGCGGCCGGTGCTATGATTTATGTGGTCGTAGAGGAGATTATTCCCGAAGCTCAACTCGAGAAGAGCACCGATATCGCAACGATAGGAGCAATGCTGGGGTTTTCAGTGATGATGACGCTGGACGTTGCTTTGGGATAGCCGGTGACGTGAATCGCCACGCTCAGACCAGACTTCTCTTTTCGGGCAACAGGGATTCCCTGGGTTCTTTTTCAAAATTCCTGTCCGGCGGGATATCGGGATGGCCGCGTTCGTGTCGGGTTTTTCTGAATCTCAGTATACCTAACCAGCATATACACCGTCCAATTATTATCTCTGTGTGGAAGCTGTGCCATTTCGCCGAACGAGAACCCTGCCTTCCCGAGACACATCGTTGAGGAACAAAGATCCCTTTCGGGCTTTCTTCATGGGGTAGAGAGGCGAACCGCAACGTTTTTTCAGCCGGATTCCAAGTACTTTTCGGGATTTCGGTACAAGTGGAGGCTATGTCAGATGTTTAAACGGCTATCGAATTTTCCCGTATTTTTTGTTTTTCTGATTGCCGGCGCACACGCATACCGACCCGATCTTGTACCCGTGAAACTCGGTACCACCTGTCAAACTCCTTATAACATTTCCGCCGACGGCAAATATGATTCTACGGGTGTTTATACTCTCAATGGACGGGGCCACGATCTCTACTACGGCTGGGATCGGGGAGCCTTTGCCTGTTTGCCCGTAACTGCCGATACCTGCACGTTTACCGCGCGAATAAAGACCGCCCCAAGCGGTCTGTCCAATGGTAAGTATGGCATTTGTATTCGCGAGGGATTGGCCGGTAACGAACGAGCGATTCAGATTCGATATGACTCATATGGCCCAAATCAGTGCTGGACCTGGTTTTTTCGTCGGTTCCCCGGAAGTACTACATCGGAATGGTGTGAAGACGGTTCCCGCAACGGCTGCAATATTGAGGGGCTCCAACAGGATATCAAGCAAATGGACGATATCCACCTCAAGATTCGAAAAGAGGGCAGGTTCTACAAGATCGCTTTGAGCACCAACGGAACCGATTGGCGCGAGTTGGGTACCAAAGACTCATATGCCAGGATCGGTGAAGCTGATTTTGAGCCACTTGCACAAGAGCAGAAATTTTATCTCATGAGCGATACCGTTTATGTGGGTCTGATCCTTGCCGGCGGGAATCAGGGACGAAAACTGGTCTCAATGGAAGTGGATCGGATAAATATTGATTTCCCGACGCTCCCGATTGTTCCCCCCAACCAGGATCCATGGCCTTCTCCGATCGCCGACTGGGAAGCCGTGGCCCCTAATGAGCATCCCCGGCTTTTCTTCAGAAAAAGTGATATCGTCGAGCTTCGACAGCGGGCTGAAACTCCGACTGGGGAAGCAATCCTTGCCGAGCTGAGACGACAACTCGGGGGTGGGGATGAAATGCCGTCACAGTACAACGGCGAGTCTGCGGGGAGCAACAAAAGTGATGTGAGTTCGCCGATCGGAACCTACACCCTTTGGCATGGAGCGGGGTTCGGATTTCTGTACCAGATTACCGGCGATGAGAAATACGCGCAACTGGGAAAACAGTGTGTCCAAAAGGCACTCGACGGGCAGGTGGATCGCGATCGGCGATACTGTTTCACCAGTCCGGGAGGTCCGCTTCGAGCAGGTCCGTCGCTTGCGGCGGTCGCTATGGCATACGACCTGTGTTTTGATGGATGGGATGCCGAGTTTCGTCGGAAAGTAGCCGCGGAAATCTACAATTATTCCAATCCCGCGACATCGCTGCGCCAAATGGCCTTGTCACCTTCACATTCACCCGGGAGTAACCACTACGGGATGATTGTTGGCGGAGCCGGTCTTTCGATTCTCAGCATTCTTGGTGATGACGGTGTAAGCAGCGATACCCTGCAATCGTGGCTGGAAAGCGTACGAAAGAACGCCATATCCGCGGTCAGTGAAGGATTTGGTGACCATGGATGGTTCGCGGAGGGGCAGCCCCCCGGCAACATGCCGATCAATATCGCTCTTGTAGCCTATTTTCTATCCGAAAAAAGTGCCGGCGGTCTCGATTTCATAACTCCACGGCCCAATGTGCCGTGGCTGACCATGCGATGGGTCATGGAACTGATTCCCAGAGACGGTGCTCCGAAATACCCGGTCTGGAACAGAATGGGATACGGTCGAGAAGACCTGCTTTTTCTTGGTTCCAGTTGGTACGGACACCTGACGCACGGAGGATGGTTCTCTCAGGGATTCGGTGCGATTCCCGATGAATACAAACCAGCCCTTTTGTGGACCTATGAAAATTTTGTAGATGAGGCCGATGAAATCCCGTATAACGTTGGGTATTATCCGCATCGGTCAATAATGGCATTCCTTCATTGGCCCGCGGATATGGAACCGGTCAACCCCTCACAGGTAATACCTCAGGTGCTGCAGGATCGGAAAAAGGGTTACTACGTATTCCGTAACGGCTGGAAAGACGAGAACGATATACTCGTTACCACGCTTCTGGGTACGGATCCCTATAAAGCGTATTTCGAGGTGAAAGCCGAAATGGTCAAAGTGTGGGGGTTGGGCATCAAGACGGAATTCCCGGGCATTTTCAACCAGTTTATTACTACTCACTACGATCCCCGCGAAGATGGTTCGGGAGTGATCAGCGGGGTATCGATTCACCAGTGTGGCGTGCATCTTGACGGTACGGATATCACCTATATTCCCAACGCCGATGCCGATGTTACGTCGCTTGCGGTAGATTACGGCAAATCATCGGGAGCCGAAGCGCTCATCGTGATGGTGGGTGAGACCGCGGGAATCGGTGCTAAATCCAACGGTGATACCAAGCCCGCGTCGTACGGCACCGTCACGGGACCCGACGGCGCTACGGCTGTGAGTAAGAAGGTAACGGCCGGAGATGTGACTTATCACGTCATGACGCTTCAGTACGGAGATGCCCCGCGGATCGAGGTCGTTGGAGAAGGACTTTCGATCGGAAATCAAACGGTTTCCTACGACGGTGATAAAATCGTTCTTGGTAGCCTCGCCCCGTCTTCGGCAGGATGGAAGACAACATCCCATCCGCGGAACCGCCCGTCCCTGCAGGTTGCCACAGCCTCGAACCGGATACGTATTACCTGCACGCAGGTAACCGAGGGGACCGGAGTCCTGCAGATGTACGATCTCATGGGCCGAGTGGTTTTTCGGACTGTGCTTGACGGAAAGGGTGTTCACCGCGTGGACCGACAGGTGAGCGATCCTGGCAAACTGTCCGGCGGCTGCTATCTCCTGCGATACACCAAAGGGACAACATCATTGTCTCATAAACTTCACCTGGTTTCGAGGTGATCGGAAGCCTAGCTAGCCAGCACCAACACAAAGAAAGCGGCCGCGAGGCCGCTTTCTCATAATCAAGACTTCACCATGAATCAGTACTCTTTCGTGGGATCGAACTTGTATGCGCTTTCCGATTTCAATTCACCGAAGACGACATCCGCGGCGGCGCGACTTCCGTAGATTCCCGTGTGACAGGTAACGATAACCGTTCCCATGTCCGGCGGAACCAGGTACTCATACGGCTTGTTGGCGACCATGATAAGCGGTTTGCCCAGAGTTTTGAATTTCTCCAGAGCTTTTCGTCGTTCGACATTGCCGCGTTTACAGTAGCCGGTGAACACAACCACATCGCAGAACGAAGCCTTGTATTCGATTGCCGGCCATGCTTCGTCGATCGCCTCGTTTCGGAAATCGGTGAAATAGGCATCGGCTCCCAATTCGAGCAGCCGATGGTAAATCGCGCCGCAATACGCCGTACTGTTGTTCATTTCGCCCTGAAGTCCGAACGGCTCCTCAACGACAAGTATTTTTTTGTCTTTTGCCACGGGAAGGAGGTTGTCATTGTCACGAAGGACAACCAGAGACTTTTCGGCGGATTCTTTCCCGACCGCCCGGTTTTCCGGATTGGCGTGTGCTTTGTGCAGTTCATCGATATCCACGATCCCCCTGGCACCGTCGAGCAAACCGAATCGCTTTTTCATGCTGAGCACTCGAGTGATCTTCTCATTGACCATTTCCTCGGAGAGCCGACCACTCTTTATGGCTTCGACAACTCCGGCGTGCAGTTCTCCCCTGAGAGCGTTTTCGTCTTTGAGGAGAATCAGGTCGAAGCCGGCCTCGATAGCGCGCAGAGCACCTTCAACCACCTCATATTTTTTGATCAGGCCGGCCATTGTAAATGAATCGGTCAGAAGGACGCCCTCGAATCCGAGTTCTCCGCGAAGTAGATCTGTCATAATGGCTTTGCTGACTGTGGAGATTTCGTCGGTCGGGTCCAGTGACGGGTAAATGGAATGAGCAGCCATTATCGCTGCGAGACCGTTCTGGATCAGAGTTATATATGGTTTCAAGTGAATCGAGCGCATGCGTTCAGCGCTCTCTTCGATAACCGGGACGGTGTAGTGGGCATCGACCGCCGATGCGCCGCGTCCGGGGAAGTGCTTTGCCGCACCGATAAGTCCCGATTCATGCATTCCCAACATGTATTGAAGCCCACAGGCGGTTACCAGATCGGGATCCGGACCAAAACTCCGGGTTGAGATTTCCGGGTTTTTCGGATCGGTGTTCACGTCGACTACCGGTCCGTGAATCATGTCGATGCCGGAGGATTTGAGCTGACGCCCCACTACCCGCCCAACTTTCCGGGAGAGCACGGTCGCATCGGGCGCTGCCGCGATTCCCATCGGATGAGGAAATGCAACCATGGTATGATCCAGTGTATCCGCCGAGGTGTTTCCCTCAAAGTCATGAGCGAAGTACGCGGATATTCCGGCGCCGGTTTCAAGTGAACGTTTCCGTACAAAATTGATTGTCTCGGCGGTTTCGGCAACTGTCAACCGAGGTTCGCGACTTCCTGCATTGTACATGCGCTCCGAGGGCTCGGGATTTCGGTGAGTACGTGAATACACGGGATGATCCGGATTGAGATAGGGCTCGAATTTCCGCGCATGAGGAGTGAACCGGAAACCGGCGGGGTGATACTTCTCAATCGATTCAAGAACGTCCCGATGGGGAAGACTTCCGCTGAACCCCAAAACCAGCATCTGGCCGGCTTTCTGTTCAACAGTCATGTTTTCGACTATCTTTTTTACTTCTTCACTCATAGCGTTCCTTTCGTTTCTTTGCAGTTTTTCGTTCAGAATGCGTCGATCGTATTCAGGGTTAGCGCTTCTGTTCCGGTGATATCGTGTATTTCAGACGGACCCGATTGGTTGGTTCGATGTCCAGTTGGTGGACCAGGCGATGATGATGCCAGTAGCTTCTCCAATGCTGCATCCCCTCGATTACTATCGTGGTTGCGCGAGACGGCTGCTCACAGAACCACTCAATCGAAAGCGGGGTGCGCGTTTCGGCAAAGAAGATCGAAAGAGCATCCGGCACGTTTTCTATCTCCCATTCTTCCTCAAACCGCAACACGGCGCCGTCCACCGTGAGACGAACCTTCCTGATCCCGCCGACATCTTCCCGCGGCCGCCACCAGTCGTGTCCTTCATACCAGGTGAAGGTATCGGTTTCCCATGAAGCGGAGTTGTTGTCGTGACGAATGTTGGCAGGAAGATGGAGGGGCAGAAAAACCTTCTTGTCGTAATATAGATTAGGAACCCCGCAGGCGAATTCATTGTCGATCGGTTGCTCCAGAAAACCGGGAGCGAGTGGCGCGGCGACATAATCGGAATTGTAACCTTCCACCAGGGGCAGCATAAAATTCAGACCGTCGCCTCGTCGGCACCAGACCGCCGGCCCATTTTCCCTGAAATCAATCCAGGTGCTCTGGTCGGGAAACAATCGTGCGGGATTGGTTTCAGCGGTAAGGTCGGGATCGTTTCCTTTTACTTCTCCCAGATGACGAACGACACCTGCCATGCCGACCAGAATATCAAGGCTGAACTCGAGTAATCGTTGAGGGCCACGATACCAGTGGGTCATACCTTTTCTATGCGCGGCTACGGTGTCGTCCTTCCACCATTCCTTCATGAACCGCCGGGCCGAGTTGCTGAGGAGACCGAGCATCAGCTCCGGTTCCGATGTCGATCTGGATTTCAACAGCATGGCCGCGAACTCCATTCCCATAAGCGACATGCGTTCGACACTTCGGCCCCAACACACATACCATCCATTCGGTTGGGCCGTGGCCCTGAGAAGGTGCTCATGGGCCCGCAAGGCGGTATCGATCTCACTTCCTCCAATTTCCGGGAGAATAGGCTCGGCGTTGTGCAGCGCATCGAACGTGTACATGTCGAAACGCCCCTTACCTTCGTGGTGATCGTCCATGAATCCCGTCTTTTCACCAATGAACACCTCACGGGATTTGCGAAGTGCCAGGCGATAGATGGTATCATCGGAGATAACACCGAGTTTGAGTCGCAGTTTTTCGAGTCGAGCCATAACGATCCAGTAATTGTTTGGTTTACCGATGAGTTTTTCCCCGTCGATATCGACCACTTTCGTGGAATCCATCGCCTTTTTCAGCTCATCTCGCTGTGCATCGGAAAAATCGGTCAACCACGGATGTGAATCGAAGGGAGCCTCGGCGGCACTCAATAGATCGGCGACATACAACGACCACCAAGTGGAATAGTTATCACCTTTGATCGAAGCCAGATACGGTATACTGCGTTTGGATATCGGCATTCCGGCAATTTCGCGGACGCCCAGTTTCAAAAGAGCGGAGAAGAGCTGTAGAAGAACGGAATCGGTGGCCGGATAGGTCCGAAGACCCGCTGTCGCGCCGGGGAGGCGATTGTCCGGGCAAAATCTTTTTATGAACGATTCCGAAGATTCGAGGACAAATGACCGTACTTCGTCGTAAACTGTTGAAATAGAATCCATTCCACAAATCCCTGCGTTGCGAAACCTGGGTTAGGTCAAAGATAGCCAAATACAGGAATCCTCTCGGTCGATTCTGCCGCAACATACAGTACCTCCGACAGATTCCTGAACCGAAACACCGGCGTCGGATGGAAAAAGATACATCGGGGAGCCGCATCGGCGGTGTGGCGCAGTCGTCCAAAGAGGTATTTTGAACCTAACCCAGGTTTCGAAGCCGAGAACGAGCAGTATGCGTAAGATGTTGTGCGAGATTGACTTAGAAAAAGC
>CAYFVL010000141.1:0-15127 GCA_964346405.1 uncultured Fibrobacterota bacterium | reverse complement strand
AAGGTATCTCCCCGGATACCCCTGCGCTTTTTCTAAGTCAATCTCGCACAACATTTTACGCATACTGCCCTACCTCGACTCCGCTCGGCACGGCGGTTCTCGACTGCGAAACCTGGGTTAACGGGAAGTGGACGGTTGGAAATGCCGAAGGAACGATCACCGCACCGGCACATGTATGTTCCAGGGTGCGTTCACACCGACCTCGAGTCCGCGGGGCATATCTGGGATCGACACTGTTTCAGACTTATCCTCGCGAGCTGCGGGAGAATTGGAATGGCATGCCGTGGACGGGACCTGTTCTGAGCAAGGCAGTCGTCGATTTTCAGTTCAAGTGACTGTCGAGCGCCCGCCCCGCTTTGTTGCGCAGATTTTTTCTGGAAAATGGTGAAGCTGGATTCTCCGACAACTTTTCCACGTCTTGCCTCGCAATTCGGAATCCGTCGATATCGTTACGAAAGAAAAATTTTCATTGAGGAAAATGAAGAGCCTGGTTGACTTATATGGACCGGACGAGTCAACCGGATAATAGAGGTAAGGCGGAACCAATCATTTTAGAAAACGAAAAGGCCGCTTCTTTCGAAGCGACCTTTCGTCGCCGGGCTTTTACACCCGACATCCATCATCATCACACACATCTACCACATAGAGTGGCATAACGGTTGGAAGCTTTTCCGTATTCATTGCGTCTTTGCGGAGTCGATTATTGCGTCAAGATTAGAATATGGTCGGGAGTTGGGGTTTCGGAGATTCAAGGGGCATTTCGTGTGTTCAAAAACGAAAAGGCCGCTTCTTTCGAAGCGACCTTCCGTCGCCGGGCTTTTACACCCGACATCCATCATCATCACACACATCTACCACATAGAGTG
The DNA here is from genome assembly GCA_964346405.1 of uncultured Fibrobacterota bacterium. Taxonomy (GTDB): domain Bacteria; phylum Fibrobacterota; class Chitinivibrionia; order Chitinivibrionales; family CAYFVL01; genus CAYFVL01. The sequence continues at coordinate 14,261 of CAYFVL010000141.1, read as the reverse complement.
GCATAACGGTTGGAAGCTTTTCCGTATTCATTGCGTCTTTGCGGAGTCGATTATTGCGTCAAGATTAGAATATGGTCGGGAGTTGGGGTTTCGGAGATTCAAGGGGCATTTCGTGTGTTCAAAAACGAAAAGGCCGCTTCTTTCGAAGCGACCTTCCGTCGCCGGGCTTTTACACCCGACATCCATCATCATCACACACATCTACCACATAGAGTGGCATAACGGTTGGAAGCTTTTCCGTGTTCATTGCGTCTTTGCGGAGTCGATTATTGTGCCGGGTTGTGATAAATTCTTTCCATGCTTACCCGGGTACACCAAGTGCCGACCGCAGGTCGGAAACGAATGATTCTATCGACTCCTCCGTGGTATCCCAGGAACACATGAGACGAGCACCACCGACTCCGATAAACGTATAGAATAGCCACCCCTTATCGTGCATTTTTTGAATTGTCTCTTCACCGAGTTCGATGAAAACCGAATTAGCCTCTCTTGGAAACATTTGGCGGACTCCCGGGAGGGCTCTTAGTCGTTTAGAGAGCAGTTCCGCCATTTTGTTGGCATGACGTGCATACATCAACCATACATCATCCTGGAGGATCCCAAGCCACTGAGCGGCCAAAAACCTCATTTTGGAGCACAACTGACCTGCCTGTTTGCAGCGATACTCAAATTCACGGGCCAAATCCGTATCAAAAAAGATCACTGCTTCACCCAGAGCCAGGCCGTTTTTGGTACCCCCGAAGCAGAGAACATCCACTCCCGCCTTCCATGTGATGTCCTTTGGCGAACAGCCAAGATGGGCTACCGCATTAGCGAACCGAGCGCCGTCCATTTGTACTTTCAAGTTCATCTCATGGGCGGTTTTAGCGATTGAGTTGAGTTCTTCGATAGAATATACCGTCCCGAGTTCGGTAGCCTGTGTCAGGCTGACCACGCGTGCCTGGGGATAGTGCAAGTCGGTTCTTCGGGTTACGAGATGCTCTACGCCGGCCGAGGTGAGCTTGCCGTTGTCTCCGGTGCCCAGAAGAATCTTCGCGCCATTCGAGAAAAACTGAGGCGCTCCGCATTCATCGGTTTCAATGTGGGCAAACGGATGTGCGATCACGGCATTGTATGATTGGCACGCCGTCGCAAGAGCGAGTGAATTGGCTGCTGTTCCGTTGAATACGAAGAATGCATCACAGTTGCATTCAAAAATCTCTCGAAATCGGTCGCATGCGGCTTGTGTCCAGGGATCTTCCCCATATGCCTGTGTATGTGACCGGTTCGCGTCCTGAAGGGATTCCAACGCCTCCGGGCACATTCCGGAGTAGTTGTCACTGGCAAATTGTTGTGGTTCCCGATCCATGCGGTTCTCCCCGGGTTAGTTGTATTTTTTCTCTATTCGAGTTTTATAAAATGTATTTTCGGTAAGGAAGGCAATAGGGTCCTGGCCAGGTCCAGGCCGTTGAGGATGAAGTCGGGCGGTGAAAAGTAACTGGAGAAGCTTACATGCTTCCATCAGGGATTACCGGTCACAAGTGCGCTGCGCCGGATGGAGAATCCAAAAAGGTACAGAATGGAATTCACTCCAAGAGTTAAACAGAAGACCCAGAAATCAGGGACCCCTGCAACCAGGGGCAATCCAAATCGGATCTCCGATTATGAGAACTACAACCGACTCGTGGTCTTTTGCGGCTGCAATGCTAACATGGAGGGGTGTGATGCGCACCGTAAGTCTCCGGAGGAATGCGATCTCGTTTGAGCACGAACTCATCTTTTGAACAGTTGCGTTTCTCTCAGGAAGACATAGAACACCATGCATTTCCCGCGGTCGTGAAGAGCGGTAAACAGGTGTTTTCGTCCGGCGGTGTTACCGAACTGCAACAGATTGGCGACAATCTCCTTGGCGTTGTCCTGGATGGGGCAAAACAGCGTGTGACCGTCACTAAGAAAACGCATAATCCGCCGACGTTTGCCTGTACGTGTGGATTTGCACATGGCGGGGCTTGTGAACATGCCGTAGCCCTGATGTTGGCGGTGAATGCCGGTGAGTCCGTTCAAACGGGCCTGGTGCTGGACGGCGCCGCTCCGGGAAATCGCATGTCACGCGACTTTCCTTCTTCTTCCGCTCGAAGCTTCCATCTAAATGAAAAAAATGGACCATCGGTGGTCGAGACGGTTCGTCCTGAACCGATACCTCGTTTGTATCTGGCGGAACGTGAAGGACTCCTGATTGCGGAGCTTCGATTTTCCTATCAGGACGGCCGAATCGAGTTTTCGCGACGAGACAGGGATCGGGAAAAACTTGTCCCGGTGTCGAATGACAAAGTGTACCGGGTGATCCGATCTCGAGTTCAGGAAGACCTGTTTTCCGCCGATCTGCAGGAAGAATACGGTATGTCACCGTATAGCCCCGGCTTTTTCACGCCTTCGGGTGACGTGTCGAGCTGGATTCTCGAGAGATTGCCCCTTCTGGCGGAACGGGGATACCGGATATTCGGACGCGAAAATCTCCGAAAATTCCGAAAGGGACCATCGGCGCCAAGTCTCTGTCTGTCTGCCCGATCGAAAGGCGGATTCATCGAGTGCGACGTCGATGCCGAAATCGACGGAATGCCGGTCACTCTTTCGGCACTTGCCGCCGCGGTTGAGGCGAATGCACGATATGTTGAGCTGAACAATGGGAAAACGGGGGAAATACCGGAGGCATGGCTGGAGCGACTCTCGGCGCTGTTTGCCGTGGGGAGAAAAGATGCGGTCGGCGAGAAATTGCTCCTCAGAAAACAGCAAATGCCGATACTGGAGTTTGTCGGCGAAATCAGTGAGGAACTTGTCCTGGATGAGAAGCTGCGGGAGCAGTTTCGGACATTGATGGGAGTGGAAGAGATTCCCCGGGCCCCGGAGCCTGAGGGATTTGTTGGGACGATGAGGCCATATCAGGCTGCTGGATATCAATGGTTTCACTTTCTCAAAGGGTACGGGTTTGGAGGGTGCCTTGCCGACGATATGGGGCTTGGGAAAACGGTTCAGACACTGGCACTTTTGAGCAATGAGAAATTCACCGCCACACCGAAGCGACCGTCTCTTGTGGTGGTTCCCACCTCTATATTGTTCAACTGGGAGCGCGAAATTCGTAAATTCGCGCCTAAGGTCCTTACAATGACCTATCATGGGCCTGTCCGGAAGCGATACACGAAAGCGAATATCATGTTGGCCGATATTGTCCTGACGAGTTACGGGACTCTTCTCCGGGATGTAGAACGGTTGATGGCGGTGCCGTTCAATTATGTGATTATCGATGAAGCACAAGCGATCAAGAATCCCGGGTCCCGGGTGAGTCGGGCCGTTCGGCGTATTCGCGCAACTCATCATCTCGCACTGAGTGGGACGCCGATCGAGAATAATCTTTCGGAACTGTGGTCCATTTTTGCATTTATCAACCCCGGCATGCTGGGCAGCTTTAAAGGGTTTATGCGTCATTTCGCCCGCCCGGTAGAACGCGAGGGACGTGAAGACCGCGCACAACTGCTGCGCAAGATCTGTTTCCCTTTTGTAATGCGTCGAACAAAAGAACAGGTGGCAAAGGATCTGCCTCCGAAATCCGAAAACCTGCTTCTAGGGGAGATGCTTCCGAGGCAGCAGACTATTTACGATATTACTCGAACCAAATTCCTCGGCCAAATCCAACATGCCATAGATCACTATGGGCTCGAGAACTCCCGAATGCAGGTCCTGGAAGGCCTTTTGAGGTTGCGTCAGATCTGCTGCCATCCTCGCCTGGCGGATACGTATTTCACTGGAGATTCGGGTAAATTTCAGTTGCTCGACGGCTGTGTGGAGGATGTGGTTGCCGGTGGGCATCGTATGCTGGTTTTTTCACAATTTGTAAAAGCGCTCGAACTCGCGAAGTCCCGCCTGGCCGAGCGGGGAATACAATCATTGATGCTTACGGGTAAAACGAGCGATCGCGCCGGCATGGTAGATCGATTTCAGAACAGTGCGGATATCCCCGTTTTTTTCATAAGCCTGAAGGCGGGCGGAGTCGGGCTCAATCTGACCGCGGCCGATTATGTTGTGCACCTTGATCCCTGGTGGAATCCCGCTGTCGAGGCCCAGGCAACCGATCGCGCCTATCGGATAGGACAAACCAAGCCGGTTTTCGTTTACAAGATGATAATGAAGAACACAATTGAAGAAAGGGTACTCGCGCTGCAGGATGCCAAAAAGGGACTTGCGGATCAGGTGGTACGGACCGAATCCTCTTTTTTCAAGAAGCTCTCCCGCACTGATATTCTTGAGCTGCTTTCCTGAGCCGGCAGTCGTTGCAATATATGAAAGTATCGATCAACCGAATCCCACAATTGTGCGGTGAAACGCGGCGGAAAGAGCGCGCGGTCGCTTTCGACTGTTGAAGTTGGGTAAAATGTGAGGAAAAACTGAATTGGTAAACCGGATGTGGCGGCTTGTGGATGCAATGCAGGCACAAAAGGACGCAAAAAAACCTAACCCAAGTTTCGCAACCAACTCACGGTCTCGCCCGGCGGGACTCAAGGTATCTCCCCGGATACCCCTGCGCTTTTTCTAAGTCAATCTCGCACAACATCTTACGCATACTGCTCGTTCTCGACCGCGAAACCTGGGCTAACGGTAAAAATAGAAAAAGGGAATGCGAATGCATTCCCTTTCTGATGATTGAGGATTTTGCTGAGATAACTACCCAAGCAGTTGCAGCACGGATTGCGGGACCATGTTGGCCTGAGACAACATCGCAGTCGCCGACTGGGTGAGAATCTGGTTCCTGGTAAACTGCGTGGTTTCGTGCGCGAAATCCACGTCGCGAATCAGGGATTCCGCCGCCTGCTGATTGGTGTTCGACACGGTAACATTGTTGATGGCATGCTCAAGTCTGTTGATGAACGCACCCATATCGGATCGCATCGAGTTCACGCTGTTGATCGCGGTATCCAGAGTGCTGATCGAGAGAGCGGCATTGGATTGCGTCGTCAGGTCGAGGTCACCCACCTTGATGCCGGTAGCGGTCGAGGTGCTGAGCGTATCGATAGTAATGGTTATACTGTCGACGCCGTAGGTATCGTTGGCGTCGATCCACAAGGCGGATCCCACACTACCCGCACCGAACCTTCCGCCCACCGTTGTCCCCGAGAGGAGTTTCATGCCGTTGTAATTCGTCACGCTGGCGATACGGTCTATTTCTTCGATGAGAGCCTGAAATTCCTGATCGGTATACGCTCGTTCCGTAGAGGTCAGCGTATCGTTGGCGGACTGAACCGAAAGTTCACGCATACGTTGCAGGATATCGGAAACTTCGTTCGCCGCACCTTCGGCAACGCTCAATACCGCGATACCGTCCTGAGCATTTCGTTTAGCTTGAGCAGTACCTCTAACCTGGGTTCGCAGGTTTTCAGATACACCAAGACCGGCGGCATCGTCACTGGCACGGTTGATTCGAAGGCCGGTCGATAGTCTTTCAAGGGATTTCGATACATCACGGTTTACCCGGAAAAGAGAGCCCTGGGTTACCATCGCATTGATGTTATGGTTAATACGCATGGGAGAACCTCCGTGTTTTCACGGCTTCGACTGCGTCTTCGAAACCGTACGTTTTCCATTCGGCGTCCTTGCCGAACAGTGATACAACATTTCTTTTTCGAGAATTTCAGCTCTTGCCCCGCAACTCCTTTTGTTTCAGTTGATCGCTCATTCACCTCTCACTGAATGTATCGACAATCGGCGCTCGGGACTTTAGCCCATTTTTCGCAGCCGATTCACGGCGGTCGGATGCAATTGTGCATTAGCGCGGATATGGTGCTCCCACATTTCCCGATACGCGTTTTCGAGTTTGACCGTAAAGGAATATGCATCACACAAAGATGAGTTCGCGACGGCTTCTCGTAAGCTGAAACGGAGTTTTGAGAGCCGGTTAACATCACCCGCTAAATACGCGGCCAAGGCGATATACTGCTCATTCGTTGCGGCGGCAAGTCCCGCAAGTCCGACATTCCGGAGAATCGAAAGTCCTACTCGTGAGGAATGGCGGTTGCCGATTCGGCTGATGACAGGTACCCCCATCCAAAGGGCCTCGCACGTGGTCGTAGTTCCGCTATAGGGATAGGGATCAAGAGCTATATCTATATTTCCATACCACTCGAGGTGTTCTTTGACCGACGAACTGTGTCCGACAAGCTGAATCCGGTCTTTGGCAATTCCCGTCCTTTTGAACTTCCGAAGTATGTTGTGGCGGATATCCTCGTCTCGGAAGGGTTTACATTTAAGACATATCCGTGATTCAGACACCGACGTCAGTATGCGGCACCAGATTTCGATCATTTCGTCTGTTATCTTACTGAGATTATTGAACGAGCCGAATGTAATATGCTTACGGCCCATAAACGGAGGAGGGACAACCTTTGGTGCATCGTCGGGCGGGCGATAGCAAAGGAATGATCCGGACAAGCGGTAGAGCGTTTCCGTATGATGAAAATCGTAACCATCCGGATCCGCCGTTTCATCGGTAAATCTGTAATCCATGGTCGGTATGCCTGTCGTGTTCGGATACCCAAGGTACGTTACCTGCACGGGAGCGGCCCGTCGAAGGAATACACCCACTCGGTTGAGTCCGCAATGTCCGGCCAGATCCACCAGAATATCGATCCGGTCGTCGCGTATGGTATTCACAACCTGCTCATCGGTATGATGCACGATTCTGCGCCATCCAGGCACAAAACGACGCATCCGTTCGGTCAAATGATCAGGCACCAGAACGTCGGAATAGCAGAATATTTCAAATTTACTTCGGTCATGATGCCCAAGGATCGGTTCCAGGAAATACGAAACGGAATGTGTGCGAAAATCGGCGGAAACATACCCGATACGCAATGGGCGGTCGAGGGGCCGACGCGTGTGGTTTCCGATCGGGGCCGCGGTAGTATTCCGTGCAAGCTCACCGACCCATTTTATGTGCTCGCGCAGAAGCTCTTCCGGGGACTGATCCTGCATGTAGTTCAGGGTAAGGAGAAGGTTCGATATGGCAACCGGGTAATCGGGTTTTATGCGCAGGGCTTCGTGATACGCCTGTACGGCCTGGGTAAGAAATCCCCCGTCTTTGAGTGTATTGCCCAGATTACTGTGAGCCGCATGGAATGATGGTTGAGAATCGATTGCACGCCTGAACCATTCAATCGCTTCCGTAAGCTGACCCTTCAAGTTCAGAACCGCACCAAGATTATTCATGGCAAGCGCATAATTCGGCCGGATTTGCAATGCCTTGCGAAACATCGTTTCTGCCTGGTCGTATTTTCCCAGCCGCTGAAGCATCGTTCCGTAATTATAGAGATATCGTGCATCGTCGGGCGATTCCTCCGCCGCCTTTCTCAGAAGATCGAGCGCTTCACCCGGTCGACCGGAAAGGTTCGCCAATGCACCGAGACCACAGTGGGCTTCGGCGTTGTTGGGATCGAGCAGCAACACTTCACGGTACATATTTTCGGCTTTCTCCAGTCGACAAGAGGAAAGGGCGCCCCCCGCTTCCTTGAGAATACTTTTCACATCGGACATTTACTGGTTTCCTTTTCAGAAATGGATCAGCGCTTTACATCCCGCATTCATTCCACAATCGATACATTAGACCACGGAATGCGCGGGAAAACGCGGCGCGATCACAGAGAGAGGAGGAACGCATATGACTCCTGAGGGTTGCTCCGCGCAATTGAGGAGGCTGTTCCCCCAAACGAACCGCCGTTTCCAGGTATTCTTCCATGTTTGACGCGACCCAGTCCGGGACACCCAATTGTCCAAGAATAGACGCTCCCACGAGTTGACAATGCCGATCGCCGGCATACGTAACGACCGGTACTCCCATCCAAAGGGCTTCGCAGGTTGTTGTCGTTCCATTGTATCCGATAATATCCAGCGCAATATCGACTTTTCGATAATATTCAAGATGTTCCCACGGATCCTCTGTTTCTCCATGAAAATCGAGGCGGTCGCGCTCGATCCCAAACCGGGAAAATCGACCGGCAAGTTCTTCGGCAACGGCCCGATCTCCCAGGCGGCCATATTTCATCAGGAGTCGGGAGCCCGACGACCGTTTGAGTATTTCGCACCAAGCTTCTATGGTTTGGTCCGAAATTTTTGCGATATTATTGAACGACGCAAACGTCAGGGGACGCGACTTATCATCCTCCCGTGGATCCGGTGTGTTGTCCGGAGGGCTATAACAGAGAAAACCGTTTGGAAGAAATACCGGCTTTTCTGTGTAGTAATCTTCCATATCTGGTGGTTCGGCCGTTTGGGCTGTTATGCGGTAATCCATTTGCGGCAGTGCGGTAGTGTTTGGATAACCCAGGTATGTCGCCGAAACCGGAGCGGGACGATAGGCGAATATGCCCAGCCTGTTCCCGGCGGTATGGCCCGAAAGATCCACCAGTACATGAATTCCGTCGTGTGCAATCAGGTGCGCCGAGTCACTGTCGTCGAGTTTTGATATGTCGCGCCAATGGGAGGCTTCGTTTTTCAAGACCTCCGTCATCCTGTCCGGCCGGTTCACCGATGCATAACAGTATACTTCGGTTTCTTCGGTATTGCCCAATAGCGGTCGAATGAAATACGCTACCGAGTGCCTGCGGAAATCGGCGGAAACGAGTCCGATCCGCAGAGGGGGAGGAGGAGATACTGAAAGTGGTACCGAACGCGTCCGAGCAACTCGATTGCACAAACGCACGTGTTCCGCGAAGACATTTTCCGGTTTCTCTTCGGGAAGGTAGTTAAGAGCCAGAAGAAGGTTATCACGACTTGTTCCGCAATCGGGATACTCCCGGAGAATCCGTCGGTATTCATCGACAGCCTCCCCGACCTTCCCCATGGAAACCAGGAGATCCGCCCGATTGTGAGCCGCCTGAACGTAATCCGGTTTGAACCGGAGGGCTTGAAAGTACGCTTTCAGTGCCGCGTTACACTGATTAATATCCGCCAGCAGGTTTGCAGTTTCATACCACGATACCGCATCCGAAGGCCTTAGCCGGATTGCCGTTTGCAGAGTTTGCAGTGCATCACGAGTCCGGCCGATACGTGCATATGCCGTTCCGAGGAGGCGATGTGAAAGTTGGTCGTCAGGCTTCAATGTCAGGCATTGCGTGAAGTAAGAGCAAGCCCCTTCGAAATCGGATTTGTCAAAAGCTTCCATGCCTTTTAGTCGCAGGCCCGTTAGATTATTATCGGCCCGAAAAACCCCGTTGGCTCCACTGCGACCGACGGTACTTGCTCGGGTGGCATGCCGTCCGTTCTTAGCCATTACTTTCTCCAGTGGACGATACCGACTTTGCCCGGGAAAATATTTCCAGCATGGCGGTTTCGAATTGTCGCGCAAATGTGTCCCGGTTGCAGACCGGACTTTCGGTAAGGGCAGGTCGGGCACGTGAATGCAGGCTGCCCAGATAGTCACGATCGCTGTTCATTCGTTGAAGAATCGCTATATACTCCCGGGATGTTTTCGCGATTAGCTCGTCGAAACCGACGTTGGTCAGAATCGAAACACCCACTCTTCCGAAATGCCTGTCGCCGGCCAATGTTACAACCGGCACTCCCATCCACAGTGCTTCACATGTGGTGGTTGTCCCGTTATAGGGGAATGGGTCAAGAGCTACATCCACCTCGCGGTATGTCGCGAGATGATCGGATACCCCTTCGGCGTACCCGCGTATTTCAAGCCTTTGTGCCGCAAGTCCGTTTGCCTCAAAGCGCGCGCGAATACGTTGTTCCACCGAGGAATCATTGAACGACTTGTGCTTGAGCAAGAGTTTTGAGTCGGGAATGGATGAGAGGGCCTGTGACCAGAGATCAATTACATTATCGTTGAGTTTCGGTACTGAATTGAAAGAACCCATAACAAGTCCGGTGCCACGACCTGATCGCAGGTATGCCGGAGCCGGTGATGACGAAGGAGGACTGTAGCATAGAAAGCTTGGTGAAAGCCGAAGGAGAGATTCGGTGCAGGCGGTATCCGCTCCCGGGGGATCCGCAAGCGCATCGGTGATTCGGTATTCAACGCGGGAAAGACCCGTGGTGAACGGGTATCCCAGCCAGGTGACCTGTACTGTTGCTGGATGCCGGGCAAAGAGCGGCAGCCGATTTCCGGACGTATGCCCCGCCACGTCGACAAGTATATCTACGGCATCTTTCTCGATCAGCTCCGCGGCATGCTCGTCGCTCATATTTGAGATTTCCCGCCAGTGGTGACAGTAACTACGAAGTCGAGCAGTGGTATCGTCCGGGTTTGGTGTATTGGAGTATGCGTATAGAATAAGCTTCGTGAGGTTGACACTAGTAAACAGCGATTCAAGAAAGTACGCAACCGAATGGGAGCGAAAATCCGGTGATACTACACCAATACGTAAATGGTTGTGATCTCTCGAGATGACCTTTGGTGTCGTAGCGGTCACCCCCGTTTCAATTTCGGCTGCATATCGGCGGTGCAGATCACAAAGAAATTCGGGTGTGTGGGACGGGTCGTAGCACTGTGAGAAAAGGAAATTCGAAATTATGGAGGAATTCACGGGGTTTTGCAGGAGTGCATTAGTATACGCCAAGGTGGCTTCTTCTAATCTCCCTTGCTCAACAAGGCAAAGAGCCAGATTGTTGTATCCCGTGGAATCATCGGGATATGCGTCAAGGTATTCTCGGTATCGAGCTTCGGCTTCGGACAGCTCTCCCAGTTCTCGGAGAACATTGCCCAGCACAATCCTTTGTTTATGTGACTGTGGGGAGAGTCGAAGCGCGGTTCGTAACGCCTCTCGAGCCGGTTTCAGCGACCCGGTTGCAACGAAAAGTTCCCCGAGGCCTGCGTATGCCGGAGCATACCCCGGCGCCATGGACAGCAGTTTTTTGTACCAGACCGCTGCTTCCGAAATTCTGCCGCATTTCTGGAGAGTCGCGGCATAGTCATATGTGAATAGCGCCGATTGTGGATTTGATTCCACGGCATCCCGCAGATACGGCAATCCCCTTTGTGGGGCTCCCTGCCCAGCGTAGGCAACCCCCAATAGATGCTTTGCATCCCCATCTCCGGAGTTTTCTTCCAATACGTGCAGGTACAGTTGCTCGGCCGACGAGACATTCCCCTCCCGGTGAGCTTTGACTCCAAGCCGGAGTATGGGAGCCGTGAAGTTTGTGCGTATGCCGCCGGCACTCAGCTCTCTTACGGCATGTGTCCTGATATAGTTCACTATTTCAGATATTCGACATTCATAAGTATGGTCCCTCACCGCTCTTTCGCGCGCACGTGAAGCAATGCGGCGACGTTCGTCCTGGTGCGAGAGATAATATCGAATCTTATCAACCAGTTCACCGGAAGAATGAAAGGTGACGATTTCCTCCGGCGTGTAAACTCGATTGAGGTCGTCGCGGCAGTCGACTAGTTGGAATCCTCCCACAGCCGCGCATTCGAATAGCCGTGGATTGAGAAAATCGGGGCACGGATCAAACACCTCCCCCTGAAGGCAGGAATGGAGATTTAGTGATATGCTGGTCCCCGAATAGATTCTTACCATTTCTTCGGTATCGAATCGATTACCCTTTTTCTTTACATGTATTCGTGGAAGTCCCTCGGTCGACCACCCTTCGCCCCAAACATGCACGACCCCGAAGTCAATCTCCTTGAGCAACCTGATTCTGTTTGGATAGGGTGCTCCCGCAATAGAGACATCCGCGCCGAACTCCCGACGGAGTTTTTCGTCCATGGCAGTTGGTTTGTGGACCATCGGATCACATCCGACAGGTATATAAGCGAAATTTCGTGCTTTCGTCTGCTCCAATTCGCTGAAAAATTCACCCTTTTGTATAGTGAAAAAGAAATCGTATTCGGCCGCAATACTTCTCCAATAAGGAAAAGCCCGATAATTCTCGATAAACCAGAATGCGGCGACCGCCCCAGCTTCTCTCAGGGCTCGAATGCCGTCCAACGAAATCGGGGCCTGGGCCAATGCAAATACGAGTTGTGCCTGGTGGTGACGTGATGCAACCACGGCTTTTGTGGTAGCTTCGGCGATAAGACGGTTGAACAGAACGGTTCGTAGTTCAGGGTTGGGTTCCACCTCTATTCGTTTCAGGTGCGTTCGAAATTCGGTATTGTCGACATAGACGACGGAATGCCCCAGGCGTTGAAAGGCGGTCCGCACGTAACCGGCAATTGGTTCCGAACCGCCGTATATCGGGCCAACCACTACGACTCGCAGTGGGGTAGTATCCTGCTCTCGGTGGTCGTCCGCCTCTAGTCCCGGACGTCCCGGTTGCAGATAGGTATCGGGTGAAACTGAATTCCGGTTCATTGTTTTCCGCGAAGAAAGTATACATGCGGGTTGCGCTGTGCCCCAGTTAGAGCTTATCATTACGACGGGAAAGCCGCCGGCCTTTTTCGCATTTGGGATGGTATGTTGCAGGCGGTCGGCGGTCGTTATTCGGGAGCGGCAGCATTGGTTTTTTCGACCAGGACGGAGAAAACCTCGAGCATCTGTGGAAGGCGTATTGCGAGGAGTTCTCGCATATTTCGAAGTGACGATGCGAGATTGCCGTCGTCCGCCGCGGCAAATTCGAGTGCGAGATGAAAGGCGAGCATAGTATCCTGTCTTTGGGCTAGAATCGCATTCATTTCACGTATTGTGCCGAGAAAATCGCTCGTCTTGCGACTCATGTGTTCGGTTTTTGAAGAGATTACCGCAATTAGGCCGTCGACGGCGGATTTTCCGTTATGAAGACGAGGGAGGAGCATTTCCATATCCCGGCGCAACCGTTCTCGGCCGATCGGATTCTCCGGATCACCCGGTTTTTTGTGCCGGTGCTTGAGACCGAGTACTTTGTCCCATAGCATGGCATTGGTTTTTCCGGTTTCGTATTGCGAGGAAGGCCGGCTGGAAAGAGACCGGTAGGTCAGAATCCCGTCCTGGCGGAACGATGTTGCATAAATGTTTACGCCGGGGGTGTCAACCTGGTTGGGAAGGGCGCCGGTATACATTTGATATGCCGTTCCGGCTATTGTCTCCGGCATGATATCCTCTTTGCATTCGCAGTCGTGACATGGTGTGATTGGGAAACACGGGTAGCAATCGCGGGCTGAATGGACCACTACGTGTTGGGAACCATAAGGGGCGGTTTCAGCAAAATAAGCACTGGCGCAGTGAATCGAAAGAACCCGGATACCGACATAGTTCGCAACATGCATGGGGCCGGTATCGTTGGTTATCAGAAGGTCACAGTGCGACAATAATGAAGGCAGGTGAATCAGGTTTGTCTTTCCCGAGGCATCTATGACTTTGTCCGGTCCAACCATTGAGACAAACTCTTGTGCACGTTCTTGATCTCCCGAACTACCAATCACAAGAAAACGACATTTCAGTCTTTCGTACAGCCGTAGGGCCATTTTCCCGAACTGCTCAACTCCCCATTCCCGAAAGCCCGAATTCGTTCCGAGCTGCACCGCAATAAGAGGCCGATCGGGAACATACCCGTTTCGGCAAAGGTATTCACGAGTAATTTTGCGGTATGGGAGCCGTACAATTCCGGAATTGAATGGTACAAACGGAATACCTGCCATGCCTCGATAGATATCGGCAATATTGTATGGATTGGCTTTTCGGTCCTTGGAGAACGAGAAAAAATAGCGTCCCCATTCGCCTTCGACGATAAGTGGCGTGTCGGGACGGTATACTCGACCAAGTCTTTTTTCGGCGGGGATTCGGGAACATAGTTGGGCAACAGGAGCTTCATGATTACAGTTGATAATCAAGCGGATAGGGGGAAGCTCGCCGACGTAATCCAGGACTTTCTGAACGACATCGTTGTCGGGGCGATCGTCGGCACGAAGCCGAACTGCAAGTTCCGCCGGAACGCCTACAGCAATATTATCCAGACCGATGCCTTCAAGGATAGGCCTAAACTCGTCGACACACAAGATGCGAATCGGTGTGTCCGGATATACTTCCCGAAGTCCTGCGATAAGAGGCACTGTCTGTAGCAGGTCTCCCATTCGGCTGAACTGAATTATGAGAATACCGTCCAATGTATCACCAAAAGGTTATGAACACAACATAAGGGCATTTATGAGTATTCTAACATTTCGGCACAAGGAAGTGCACATCATGGATAACCTAACCCAAGTTCGCAGTCGAGACGCCGTCCCGAGCGGAGCGTTGTATTGCGCTGCACTGCGCTGCACTGAGCGGTGTCGAAGTGAGCGGTGTCGAAGTGAGCGTAGTCGAAATGCCGAGGGG
>CAYFVL010000140.1:0-15257 GCA_964346405.1 uncultured Fibrobacterota bacterium | reverse complement strand
AAAATGCTCAAGGTATCTCCCCGGATACCCCTGCGCTTTTTCTAAGTCAATCTCTCACAGCATCTTACGCATAATGCTCGCTCTCGACTGCGAAACTTGGGTTAACCCAAGCTTCGCAATCAACTCACGGCATTCTGCGTAAGCTGGGTTAAATTAATCAGTTCTCCTGCATTGCACCTTTTTCATACTCCGTTTCCAGATCGTGTCTGTGTTTCTTTTCCTCGGCGGCCAGGTTCCTGAAAAGTGCCTTTGTCGCTTCATCCGTTTCCAGTCGGCTCAGCGCCGAATACAATTCGTGTGCCTTTTCTTCGGCTTTCATCGCAAATACGAAAACATCCTCAACCGAGCTGGATTCCGTGAGAGCGTTTGCAATCATGTAATCTGAGAGATGGGTGTCCTTCAGCTCCCCGATTCGAGAGAAGTAAGCAATTCCTTCATCCGCGAATCTGCGCAGTTTCTCCTCGTGGGAATGTTCCATCCGGGCCATTTCGCTCAAGAGCTGCTTTGCCGGTCGGGATTTCACGACTTCAGCATATCGCTCATACAGTGTGTATGCGTTAACTTCTTGTTCTATAGCGAATTGCACAAAATCTTTAAACCTGTCTCCCATAGAGTGTCACTCCTCAAGTCAGAAATTTGTTTTGAACAAAACTTTCTCTCTAGGCCAATAATTCGCTCCGCTCACTTCGACACCGCTCAGTGCAGCGCGGTACGGCGTTTCTCGACTGCGAAACCTGGGCTAACCCTCGGTCCCGCTTTCCCGATTACGGGCGAGGGGGAAAGATGTCTGTAACTGAACCGGTTCAAAATCAGTAATTCTCGGCTGCCACCTCAAAATACTTCTGTGGGTGGTTGCAGGCGGGACATACCTTGGGAGCAGTTGTTGTTTCGTGTATGTATCCGCATTTCGCACACTTCCATCGCACCGGAGTATCCTTGGTGAACACCTTGTCACTCTTTATGTTGTCACGCAACTTCAGGAAACGCTTCTCATGCTCGGCTTCGACCTTGGCGATCATACGGTACAAGGTGGCGACCGATTTGAATCCTTCCTTCTCAGCTTCGGCGGCAAAAGCCGGATACAAATCGACTTGTTCCTCATGTTCGCCCCCGGCCGCTGCCTCAAGATTCTCAACCGTATTCCCGATTTTCCCGGCGGGATATGTCGCGGTTATCTCCAGCTCACCACCTTCGAGGAGCTTGAACATGGACTTGGCGTGAACTCGTTCATTGTCGGCCGTTTCAAGAAAAATCGCGGCAATCTGGGGATATCCTTCTTTCTCGGCTACCTTTGCGGCGAACGTGTAACGATTGCGTGCCTGTGATTCTCCCGCAAAAGATTTCAGAAGGTTCTTCTCGGTGTTGGTTCCTTTAAGGCTGTTCATCAACGGATCTCCTTAGTTTGCTTCAGGTTTGAACTGGGCGGTTCCAGATTGTTTTCGGACCGCCGATCATTGTACATAAAATATTTGATATCAAACAGAAAGGTGCAGAAGAGGGATCTGTCTGTCTTTCAGCCCTCCCCGTGTACACTTGAAAAGCTACACATTCCCTCAGCCCGACCTCGACAATCGACTCACGGAATTCTGCTTAAGCTGTTGATTGCGAAACTTGGGTTAGGTTTCTCTGATTTCACCACATCTGAGCATACTCGCTCCAAAGTAGGGATTGGATATCGGTTCTTCTATCTGAAGCCAGTACGCGCCCTTGTCGTTGAAGGCCATTGGGCAGTACGCCAGATAATGATTACCAGTTTCGATATGTCCGTAATGCTCTTCCAGGATAATAACCTGGACCGAGCAGTACAATTCTGCCTTCGTAAGTTGGCTTTTCGGTGTTTTCTACTTCCACATAGACGACAGACCGTCTCCCGGTGAACAAAGGAGCCGTTGAGGGAATCAACAATGGAGGTGCTTCCTCCAGGCCCGAAGTAACATACCCGAGTTCCTCGGCCGGTACCAACGGCATGCCGCATATGTCGCAGGTGCCGGGACTGTCTTTAATCACCTGTGGATGCATTGGGCTGATCCATTTGCCGGCCAGGGATTCATTGGCGACACCACCTTCTCCGGTGACATCGACACGCACAACCGCTCGGACAAACATCTCGGGTTTGAGTCGAAGGTTTTCGTTGTCCGCAATCACTCGCACGCTCACCGTTCGTGATTGTGGGTCTACCACGGGATCGATGAAAGAAATTGCTCCGCTGAATATTTCGCCCGGGTAAGCTTCTACATAGAAATCAACTTTCTGACCGAGCCTGAATTCGGCATCTTGATCTGCGGATGCATTGAGCAGGTCCAAACCGTTTTTCCGGCTGTTTCGGTAACAGCTCCCCCATGATCGTGGCCTGCGTGCAGGTCACCCGCGGATTCGCCGGATTTGTTACCCGTTCCAACTTGTATACCCAGGAAAAACACAACAGCCAAGGCAAGCACCCTGATCGCATCCTCAAAAGAATGGAACAGTTTGCGAACTTCTGCGCTCAGCTCGGCTTTCTCGAGTTGCAGCTCCGCCTTCGCTTCATCGAGACGAGACGTCGCCGCACTGCGCCTGCCCGTCTTACTCCATGCCCAAAGCGGCACAGTTACACCGACCCCTGCACTCCAGGATGACTTTCCATCCATATCGGCGAGAACCGTCCCGACACGATCGGTATCCGCTCCGCGATCATATTCCGCACTGATTTTGAAGGAAGGGCCAAACGCGATTCGATTGCGAAACTTGGGCTAGACTCGAAGAGGAACAAACAGAGGTATCTTCGGAGGTATATAAAGAAAGGCCCGGCGGCCTGAGTTTACGGAAGTTGGAGGGGCATAGCCTCCCGCAATCAGGCCGCAGGCCATCGTAGCTTCGACGGAGAGCCTTTCGCTTTCGCTCTCTTGCGTCACATTCGCCGGTTGAGGTAAAACCGGCATTATTCGGCAGGTCGTTAAACAATTCTTCGGGCAACCGCAAGTGACTTCACCATCATTTTCTCGTTCTTCACTCCACTTGCCGCCGCCGTGTCCACTTTCACAGCAACTGTGAACCTGGTAGGTCCTGATCTCTTCTTCACAGTTGCCGCAGCAGAATCCGTGATGATTACCCCGGGCCAAAACTGTCCCGAGAATAAGCAACAAAAACGCGCGACCGACCGTCGAAGCTTTCATGAACCGTTCGCATCCTTTCTATAAAGAATACGTCGATCGTCAAGGTGATATTTCGTTTCCGGCGTTCATTCTACTCAATACTTTCACCCGTTTTTCAATCAATCTGTATTCCGGATTCAAGACGCTTTTTTTGAACATTTTGCGTAATTGTGAAATTACGGGCAGAAAAAAGAGGCCCCGTTTTTTAGACGGGGTTATTCACTCCGTAAATATGAACTCCTTAGCCCAAGTTTCGCAGAATGCCGTGAGTTGATTGCGAAACTCGGGTTTGGTACGGCCGAATGCAGGTTCGGATGAAAAAACCGTTCTTCTCGGCTATTTCCCTTTCAGCACTTTTTTCAGTGTTTCCCGGACTCCTCTCGGACGTCCAAGCATTGCCTTCAATAGTTCCTCCAGTTGTTCCCCCGTCTTTCCATGCTGGAACAGGTCTTTGCCCATCACATCTTTGTTGGATAACAGGGGTCTGAATGCCGCCGCGGAATCCGGACTCCCAACCGCTGCCTGTCCACCCAGGGCCTCCAGCTCACTCTTGATTGGATCCGATTCGAGTCCATACCGTTCCCCCGAATCATCCACACCAAGGGTATACCGCAAGAAACCGGCAACCGCAATCAGCACGGTGGTGAGACGCTCGTCTTCGATTCCCTTTTCCTGGGCGGCATAATAGGTGTCCATGAATCGCGGAAGGACTTTTGTCGAGCCATTCAGCGCTATTCTCATGGGATCATCGGGAATATTGGGGTTCTGCAGTCGTTCCATTGCATCCTTGGCAAAATCTTTCGGATCCATGCGCCCGGGGCGTTCGACCGTTTCTATCACAAGATCCATTATTCGCGTAATCAGATCCTTTATATCGGAATCCCGCATTGCACGATAGATCCCATACGCCCCACGATACCCCAGCACGACTCCGAGTCCCGCAATTACCGAATGACTCATGTTGAGTATCCGAAGCTTCATATCTTCGTATTTTTTCACTTCGGCATAATCAGGAGTCAGAATGACACCTTCAGCTTTTTCAAGGTCGGGACGACCAGCCGGGAAAATGTCCTCTACAACCCAGTAACGGGTACGCTCGGTAACCACTACATGGGAATCAATCCCCAGGTTTTCCATAGTTTTCTGCGTATTCTCATCCGGCGGCACGGCAATGCGGTCGATCATGCAGTTTGGGAAACTGAACCGTTTCGGATCGGAAAGATAGGCAAGGAAGCCTTTCGGGGCAAACCCGTTCTTCTCCCACTCACGAGCGACCAAACGGACCGCGCCACCGGTGACATGCCCATTTCCTGAGAAATTCGTGCAACTGATCAGAGCGAAGTTAAGTCCGGCTTTATATCGCGCGAGCGCAAAGGCCGCCCATTTTGCCGGATCGCTCTTGACCGTGCCGACTTTTAGATCCATTTTCAGAGCATCGCTGGTCGCTTCGGCGAATTCTCCGCCACTGTATAACACGCCATAGGCTCCTTCAGGTGCGTTGATTGTGGCAAACTGCAGCTCCGGATCGCGGGCATATTCCAGAAGACGCTTCCAGGTGAGGCTGTCTCGGTTGTCGTCGACATACAAGACCGACGGAATAGCTCCCTGAATCTTTGGAATAACGACGTCTTTTTCGTTTTCGTAGATCAATTGGGTTACCAGGTAGTCACTAGCCGACAACTCGGCAACGTACCGAATTCCATAGGTTTCCACTCCGACCATTGCTCCGGCATCCGGTGTCTCATTCAGAATATCCTGCAGGATATCGGCCGTATGACCATACGCCATTCGACCCGCTGAAAAACACAGAGATTTCACGGGAACCGACGCACGATCGTATTTCGGCAGTTCCACTTTCTTCCCGGTCCAGAAGCTCGTGTCCTTGAGTAGTGACTGATTAAGTACGATGGACGACATGCTTTCTCCAATCCGGCTACTTGTATGCGGCACCGGGGCTTACGCCGGATTTGCATACATGGTTCATAAAACGGCACAATTGTATTCAAACGGTTATTTGTGCGGACGACGCGAACGTTATGGCACAGGCAGGCATTCAACCGGTGCACGTGTTATCTCTACCAAACCTATCAAAAATAAGTGCGTGCCGGCCGTCGGTGACGTGAATTCGGCGGAGTATCGGATGATTACCACTTTTCGCCGTCGATCTCAAGACGAAATGAACAACCTCTATGAATATTGTGCTGGTGAATCCTGAACATCCGACACCAACCGGAAGAGACCATGGGGGGATCGCCACTTTTGTGTACAACCTTGCGACGGCACTTGGCTCTGTTGGTAACCGTGTTCATGTCTTTGTGAGAGAAGGTATCGTTCCGGATCCGCTTGCCTCAATGGTCAGGCTGCACTACTTCGGATATGAGCGGGTCCGACGGCCGTTTTCGTTTCTCCATGGCGATTCCGTCGACTGGGAAATCGGTTGCTCGCGTGCTCTTCGGACCGCAATCCTCCGATTGCATGAATCCGAACAGATCGATATCGTCGAAATCCCGGAATACGGCGGACTTGCGATCGCCTTCAACCCTCCACTCCCTTTTCCGGTTGTAGTGCATTTTCACACTCCCTCCGAAATGGTCGACAGACTGAACAAAGTGGAGGCCGACCGAGTAAGAAGTCGAACCTATCGTCTTGAAAACCGGGCTTTGCGAAACGCAGCGGGATTCAAATGCACCAGTGAATCGTTGAAAAAACGGCTTCGCACCTACTTTTCGATTCCCCCAAACAGAGTCATGGTAATCCGAAATCCAATGTCCACCGAGGCATTTGATGCCATTGAGAAACAAACGCGCGGGGCTCGGGATCGGATCAATATTCTGTTCTCCGGCCGGTTGGAACGACGTAAGGGAGCCGAGTTTCTGGTGCGCTTTGTCAATGACATTCTCGATCTTGATCACCGGGTGAACCTGACAATAGCGGGAGAAACCGAAACCGGCGAATCGCTCAACTATCGAATGGAAATGGAGAACCGTACAAGAACCGAAAACCGCGATCGGGTGTGGTTTCCGGGAGCGCTTTCTCGTGAACATATTTACGTGCTCTATCGCCGATCGACGATCTTTCTGTTTCCGTCGCTGTTCGATAATGCCCCGAATGCCCTTTTCGAAGCGATAGCCGCGGGCCTGCCGGTGATTGCCGCCGATACGGGAGGAGTTGATGAGATTATTCGTCACGGCGAGAACGGACTACTCTTTCCTCTGGATGATCCGGTGTATCTGATCAGGCATATCCGGAAGCTGATCCAGGATTGCGATTTAGCCGAAACCTTCGCCTTTTCCGCTTACACCGATCTCAAAAAACACTATTCACCCACTTTGATTGCGAACAAAACACAACAGTTTTACAGGAGCATCCAGAAACCATGTGGCACATAGCGCGTTCACTATATAGATATCATCTGCGGAAAACACCGGCCGGAAGTCTCATGCGCGGCCTTAGTGCTGGTTTTCCCGTGTCAACCACAATCCGAATGAGAGGGCGTGTAGAACTTTTATACGATCAGGCTGGAATGGGTGACACTCTTATGGTCGGGGCTGTCGCACGCGAACTGAAAAGCCGAATCGGCAACATTCACGTGACGGTACATCGTGTTATGGGAGATCTTCTGCAAGGCAATCCATGTGTGGACGAGATCGGCACAGCATACCGCGGAATCGATCTCAACTACCACCAGTCACCCCATATCATGCGTCTTAACGGCAGTCTTACTTTGATCGAGACTATGTGCCGCAAGGCAGGTATACGATCTGTAGAGAACCGCCTGGATATGTATCTCACCAAAGAAGAGCGAAAAAACGCCTACCAGGCCCTGATCACTTTCCCACGACCGGTTATAACTATTCAGACAACGGCGGGAGCATACGGTGCCGCACGAAAACACTGGCCGCACAAACATTGGAAACGGCTGGCGTCACTACTCCGACGTCGTCTGGGGGCGACAGTCATACACCTGGGGGGATCCGATGAAAAAGCGATAGACGGTGCCGTGAATTTCCTGGGTAGCCGGACGATTCGAGACAGCGTCGCGGTACTTGAACAGGCAGACCTTCATATTGGGATCGTATCCTCTCTCATGCATGCCGCCCACGCGGTCGGAACCAAATCCGTCATTCTTTACGGCGGTTTCGAACCATACGGGCTGCATGCCTATGAAACCGTATACCCACTTTCATCATCCCCGCCGTGCGCCCCCTGCATAACGGTTTGCGGGCGAGCCGCTCCGTGCCCCAACAACAACGTATGCATGACAACCATTTCACCCGATATCGTCCTCAGAACAGCCGAAAACCTTTTGCGTCGAAACGCCGGGGAGAGCAATAGTCCGAATTGGACGACGTGGACTCCGCCCCAAAGACGCATTGAGAGGGACATCAGTTTTCGAGAAAAGGGAGTCGGCCGCCGTCTTTATATAGATCGTATTCACACCGGATAAACTCTGGTATTTCTCATGCTTCTTCGATGAAGCGGAAATGTGAAACCATGCAGACCGACCAAGGTACTACTCTCATCAGAAACAGTGTATTGAGTCTTTTCAATACATTGTTCATGGTTTCTACCGGATGGATTATCTCCATCTGGGTGGCTCGTCGTTTAGGTCCGACAAATTACGGCGTGTTCACCCTGGTGCTCTGGTTCTCGTCGACTTTCAACTGGCTAATCGGCATGGGCTTGACACATGCGGTTACAAAATTTGTGGCTGAATCCGGGGGGAAACAGAAAGAAGAAATCATCGGTCCGATCGTTCGTTTCGTTCTGGCTATTGAAATTGTGTTATCGGTGCTGGTCGGCGCCGTGCTTATCTTTTTTCGCACTCAAATCGCCAATTATTTTTTCAATCCGTCGCAGTCTGTTTTCTTTCTCCTTGCCTCAATAGGGATTCTTCCCGGGGTTGTGACGGCCGTACTTTCATCGGCGATCCAGGGACTCCAGAAGTTCGAATATTTCACATACGCCGGCCTTATCATCACCCCCCTTTCGTTACTTTGCAAAATCATCGTTCTTTTTCTGGGATACGATATCGCCGGTCTACTCTGGGTCATGCTTGTGTTTTCTTTCATCAACTGCATCTTCTACGGCTTTGTACTCAAGCGTGAGGGCATACATCTTTTTCGTACGCAAGTCGGACTCCCCGCCGATTTTCGAAAACGAATTGCCCGATATAACTACAGCGTTATGGCAATAATGATATGCGACAAAGTTATATGGGATAAAAGTGAGAATTTCTTCCTTGGTCGCCTCTGCACGGCCGCCCAAACCGGTTTCTACAATCTCGGATTCAATATTGCACAACGTTTCACTACCATTCTCCCCGCGACCTTCTGGCAGGTACTCTTCCCGGCCATGAGTAACTATTTCGGCTCGGGAAATCGCGAAAAAATGCGGCGTCTTTATTATCTATCGATTCGCTATCTCGCCTTCGCTACGTTCCCCGTCGGCGTCGGCGGCATGCTCCTGTCGCATCAGATAATCTTTTACCTTTACGGACAAGAGTATGTCGAAGCATACCGAGTGCTGCGGATCATGTTTTTTGCCTCCATTTTCACCAGTCTGGCGAATCCGGGCGCCGCTATACTCTACGGATATGAACGACAATCCTTCATATATAAACTCGGAATGATAATGGCGGTTTTCAATATCATTCTCGATATTTTTCTCATCCGATGGTACGGAGCGGTTGGAGCGGCAATATGCTACGCATCCACAACCGTAATCGGCTCTACGATCGGGACAATCTATACTTGTCGCACCATGCACCTGCGTTTTCCAATTGCTTCGATTGTACGAATCACGCTTTCAACCATACTAATGGCAGTGGTAATGGAAATGATTCTCATGCGCATGGAAGGGATTCCGGGGTTTGTGCTTTCGTTCGTGGGAGGGAGTCTGGTGTACCTGATGTCGGTATTGGTGATCAGTTCTACCGAAGACGAGGACTATTCGCTTTTGAGCAGCATAAAAAGTGTTTTGCCGGCACGATCCAAAAAAATTGTCGACGGGGTTGTCGCGGTGGTTACGGAGTTCAAGAAGGGGGTTCCGACGAATCGGGAGTAGTATGTATTTCGGCTAAATGGGCGGTATTCGAGAATTGGGATTCGCAAGGCGGTATGGGGCGTTTGTGGTAGAGTTCAATTATAAGCATGCGCACGCGATGTCTTGATCCCGCCCTGTGCGGAATGAAAGGTGCACGAATAGGCAATTCAAACCCTCTGATTTCACCCACGCGCGGCACCTATTCCCTTCTCGTTTCAATCAAGTGCCTTCCGCACACACCGGAAACCCACAAACATGGATCTCATTTTGTTCGGCATTCTGTTTCGAAATGCCAACACCTCGGGCAGATTGTAGAAATGTCCTCCTTTTACTACCCGCCGTTCGCCTGCAAATGCATTAGAGGGATCGACCAGGGTGTCCGAGACCGCATTGCGAAAGTACAGTGTATCGTACGCGTCGTTGCACCATTCGGCCACATTTCCGCTCATGTCGTACATGCCGAAACTATTCGGCTGTCAATTCGGTGATCGTCCCAGATCGAACCATCGAGCGACTCTCCACCGTTTCTTTTCTCGCTCCAGGTAGAACACCTGATACTCGATGTTGATCATGTGAGTCGGACCCTTTTTCATGACTACCACAATTTCACCGCCCTGCATCTTTACTTCCACACCCATGGTATCGATGTCCATGGTATACAGTAGGGAGTCAAATAGTCCCAGA
Organism: uncultured Fibrobacterota bacterium; assembly: GCA_964346405.1. GTDB lineage: Bacteria > Fibrobacterota > Chitinivibrionia > Chitinivibrionales > CAYFVL01 > CAYFVL01. The sequence goes on along the minus strand of CAYFVL010000140.1, from coordinate 5,397 downwards.
CTGTCGTAAACTGAATCTACAGCCAGAGTATCGCGAATGGTATGGTAAAAGTATGAGTCTTCGTCATACGAAGGTGCCGCGGTGAAACGAATGTCTTCGGCTTCCACAAACATCTTTTCATGTGCCCTCAGTTCCTCGTCGCGAGACCAGTAATAATACACTGTCCCGCCCGAAATGTACTCAAGAGTATCGGACAGCGTATCTGAGCGAAGCCCTTTGGATGCGGAGTACTGGTTGGCAAAGGTTGGGGAAACATAAAACCGGTAGTCATCGGTTAGCAGATCGCGGAATAGTGGGAAACTGCGGGTCTCGTAAGATTTCTTCAATTGATCGATGACTTCCTTGGGCGAATTCGCAACTCCCACATTAGGAGGCGCTCCGGTCGGTGGGAAAAAAACATCCATGCAACCAATGAAAAGCAAAATGGGGCATAACAGCACAAGTCCGACAGCGGGGAAACGTGACCTTCGGGTAATTCTGCGATATTTATGGCTACTCATTTTTCGGCCAATCCCCAAAATCCGGATGAAAAAATGTTTTTGCGCCTGTTGAAGATTCGTCATACCACCGCAAAATGCTTCTGGTGTTAAGCATCTCATGGTGAACGATTCGAAACCGTGATCGTCCTTCGTATGTGGTATCAACTCCAAGGCTGTTGTAGGTCGTTATTGCATAATCTCTCACCAGGACTAGTGTGTCACCCAGAATATCATCTGAATTGCCCGGTCGACTCCACGCGATCGAAATAGAATCGGCATCATTATCGCGATCCTCTCCGGCAATCGTATTTAATCTGGAGAGTAACTCACTTCTGCTGTAACGGTATCCCTGACTCCCCTCATATGTGAGGTTTCCGTGCAGTACATCGTTCAGGTTTTTTTTTCTGAAAGTCTCACCGGTTCCACTCAGAATGCCGTCAAAATTGAACGGGTCAATCCCGGTATTCGCTTCCGGTGGCTCAACAATATCATTGGGATAGAATACTCCGCATCCCATACATAACACCAGCAGAAAAAGTACCCCTCGGATCTCGAAAGTTTTTCTCTTTATCAAATCCCTGCCTCGATTAGTACCGCAACGTTCCAGAAATCTCCGTATTGGCCATCAACACGATTGAAAAGATCATGGACAGTATACTTCGCACGCCCTAAAATGCTCAATTTGCCCTGAAGCAAGCGCAAGCCGAAACGAGGTTCCAGTTTGTGACCCTCCAGAAGATCGTTGGCCATATAATCCCCCGAGACTCCGTCAAAAACACGATAATATATATCGCCGAAGCGAAATCCGCCGGTGATCTCAATGAAGGGAATTGGTTGTACGCCAAGTTCCATGTCAACCGAATACTCAAATGATTTTTTCTGTATCTTGTATTCCTCGCGAAAACCTGCCCAGATGGAATCAAAATAGGCGGGATCATTCCAATATCCATCATCCCAGTAGACACTGCGAACGCCTGTCTCGAAGCTCAGCCATTCACGCATGTTCCACGAAGGCTCCACTTCAAGAGTGTACTTGCGGAAGTATCCGGGAGGACTCTCCGGAATTCTCTCCGAAACGGTTGCCTTGTAGATTTCTGGAAATTGATGCTGAGTCCGCTTCACCTCCATCCACAGCCTGCCGACCGCATTGAGTTCCATTTCGGATCCCACCTCGGCATCGATACCGATTCGGTAAGTGGTATCGATCGTGTTGTCGGCGCTTCTTGCCTTCTTCAGGTACACTGACATGTTCTTACCATAGTAGCCGTACACTGAAAACTCCGCATGCTCTCCCTTGAAAGGTATTGCCGTCACGCGGTGTTCCTCGGAGATGATGTTGTAATCGTCACCCGCCTCAATTTCCGCGCCGTCGAGGTACATCTTCGGGTATCTTCGCGATCGTCGCGAGATCGCAAAATCATACCGCAAACCAAACCGATCGAACCAGAATTTCTCCAGATGCTGGTTGAAGAATGCCTCGAATCCGCGAGAATCCCGTATGTCTGCCCACACGGCCTCCCGATCGGTGCTGTCACTTAGTTCACCATTAGGCCCAATCCCCCGCAGACTTGTGCGAAAAACTTTGTCCTCGTCTATCCACCGAAGCCCAAATCCGCCGGACCAGGAAATGCTCCAGACACTGTCACTCGATACCCCTAGCGAGGCCGCATGCGTTCTGCCGCGTCTATCGCGATACAGCTCCAGCTCTTCAGGATACCAGTCGCTGTTCTGAGAAAACGAATACACAAGAAATGGATCGAGGTGTAAGCGGTTTTTACCCCTGAACGCGGCCATGCCCATGAGTGAGCGGGATGTTCTTACGTCCTGGCTGTAATCGCGAAACTCCGCAAAGGTACCTAACTGACCACGGGTAAGTGAATCGGCATAGTACACGAACATGGAATCACCAGACTCCAATTCCAAACCCATGCGAACGGCTCCCCGAGCCGATGCCGCCGTGAAAGTATCGACTACTTCACCATAAACATCTCCGCCGACCCAAAATGGGGAATCCCCCAATCTGCTCATTCCGTTCTCACCGAATTGCCATTTCCCGAATACCCCCGGATCCCATCGAAGATCCCGAAATTCGGCTTCGAGTATGCCACTGTCGAGCGAGCTGTTCCATCCACGGGCAATAAGCCCGGCTTCGGCTCTGCCCATTACTCCATATCGAGAAATCTCGAGTGCAGGCCCAAAGGAGGTGACACCGTCCAGTCCGGCACCTTCTCTTCGCGTGTTCATATCAACCCTTGGCCGCCAGGCCAGACCATACCGCATATCGGAGATGCGATTCGATCGACGCAGTGCTTCACCGGGAAGTTCCAGGTACTGATTGCGTACGGACAGTTGCGGATCGTTCAACAGTTGATATTCGATGTGCTGTTCTCGACTTCCCAGCGAATCCTGAAATTGGTACATCAAATCCGAGGCGGTTCGGAGCGTCAAATCGTAGAGGGTTGAAGCGCTGGAGAAAGACAAGGAAGAAGAATCTTCAGGAATTTCCTCGTATATAACCAGCAACGACGGCCACTCAACCGCTGCCGATGAAGTGGAACGGATGAACAGGCCGAAAAGCAGACACAATATGGTCGCTACCGACTTGTTGCGCGAAAAAGTTCGATCCACTCCTCTACTCCCAGGTTCTCGGCTCGCGCATCGGGCGCGACCCCAATCTGTAGTAATGCCTCTCGATACTGCTCTTTCTTTTCCGTGCCGCCGAGTACTTTTGCCAGCATTTTTCGTCGCTGCGAAAATCCCTTGTCTACCATACGGAAAAAAGAGTCCCATCGATCGGCGGGTATGCGAAAAGTAGATGCAGGGTCTACTGTAATCCGAAAAACCGCCGACTCAACTTTGGGAGGAGGAACAAATGCTCCGGGGGGAACCCGAAACAAAATTTTCGTCTCACCAAAATATCCGCAAAAAATCGACAAAAAACCATTTTTTTTGCTGCCGGGCGCCGCGGCGATGCGCTCCGCTACTTCGCGCTGAACCATAAAGGTACACGAACGTACCGCGGGTGCGCACAGAAGTGTTTTCTTTATTATATATGCACCGATATTATACGGAAGATTCCCGACCACGTGCAATGGAAACCCAATCCGTGAAAATTCGAACGCCCGAATGTCCGATACATGTACAGTCCATTCCCCTTGCCCGAGAGCCGATTTCAACCCTTCGATGAGGTCCGTATCGACCTCCACGAGATGAAGCGCGGGATATCTTCGGACAAGATGTACGCTCAGAGCCCCCGCGCCAGGCCCGATTTCCACAACCGCTTCCCCCGATTCAGCCGGTACCGCTTCAGCGATTCTGTGCGCATGAAATTTTGAAACAAGAAAATGCTGTCCCAAACGTTTTTTCGCGCGTACCCGCGGCGCCTTCACTCTGGCATCGTCCATTCTTCTCCGAACATAAAGTGAGATTGATCATTCAGGCAACATATAAGATGAATGAGCACGGCGAGCGGAGATGTAAAAGGTGGCAATCTGACGTAAGGTTATATACAATTTAGTTTTAGGACTCCTGTTCATGCTGCTGCTCCAAGGGGTAACTTATGAAAAAATGTGTACTGCCGGTGATATTCCTTGCGCTTTTTGTTTTGTGTGGGTCTCAAAACAAACCGACAACGGAAAAAAAAACGTCTTCTCCGCGGTTTATCCCCTTCGTTCCACCCTCCGATTCGACCGTCACCAGAGCTCAGCTCGAAAGCTGGATGAATGCCAATCCCCTGCTCGATTCTTTGAGTTACCTGTACAAGGACTCCTTTCAGATCGATCAACCCGCAACCAGACTTCGTCTTCAACACGACTTTGTGCGAGCACAGGACAAAATCTGCGTCAGAGTCGGACTGTCGGGAGGATATCACGAATACGTCTGGGTACTCAAAAACGCGGGCAACCCACGAAACAAATCTCTATTGGATTCGCTCGGGCTGACCCGGTAAGAGACTTTTGTCCGCTGCATGTTCGATCCCACGTGACGTAGACGGCGTACTTCAGATTATCCGCTGCCTTTTCCGATAGTTTAAAAGGGTATCGCCCATATACCGTTTGAATTCCCTGGAGAAATAGCGGGAACCGGCATATCCGCATGCCGCGGAGGTCTCTTTTACCCTTCGGGCGGGAGGACGGGAGGACTGGACATAAGCCGTTGTGCAGGACGTTATCCTATCATCCCGACGAGCTCAAGGTATCTCAGGATTCTCCCTGAGCACACAAGTACAAATCCTTCAGGCGCTTCAGTGCTCGCTGAGAACGCTTCTTTGCCGCTTCGGGCGAGCAACCAATAGCATCGGCCACATCCGGAAGGGTCATCCCTTCGACTATCTTCAAATGCAGAATGCGGCGGTCCTCCGGTTTCATTTTTGCGACCAATCGGCGCATTGTCAGGGAGGACTCATGATCCTGTTCTTCCGGTTCACCAACTTCGCCGGAGAACCTGTCGAGCAATCCGGTTATTCGCTTTTTTTTTCGGCAGGCATCGATGCAGGTGTTACGTAAAAGTGTATAGAACCACGGAGCAAAGCGCTGATCGGTATCGAATCGGTGACGATTGCGAATAACGTTTATTAGCGTCTCCTGAACGGCGTCTTCACCGGCTGCGATATCGTATACATACGTTCGTGCAACAGCAAGTGCAGATCCCCGATACCGCGCCATCAGCTCTTTTATAGCACCATTTGAGCCGGAAAGCGCGAATTCGCACATGAGTTCTTCATCCGACGCATTCTCTGTTTTCCCCGCCAACTGTCGGGAATTGCCCAAAACCTTACTCCTGCTCCGGCGAAGCCGGAGAATAAAAACTCAGAAAAACTTAGCCCAAGTTTCGGAGCCGAGAACGAGCAGTATGCGTAAGATATTGTGCGAGATTGACTTAGAAAAAGCGCAGGGGTATCCGAGGAGATACCTTGAGC
>CAYFVL010000139.1:0-15293 GCA_964346405.1 uncultured Fibrobacterota bacterium | reverse complement strand
AAGCCGACTTGAGATCAAGCGAGAATGGAGAGGTTATTTCGTTACGACTCCTTAGTTAGCCGATACCCTGAATGAGCACGGACGGATGCATGAATGCGCTATCCTCTCCGTAGTATCCGATGAAAGGTATAGTAGGCGTTGACCATGACATTCCATACGCCGCCGCCGGGTTTGCCCCAGTGCCCCGTCTGGAAAAGATTGGTCAGATGAGTGTTTGAAGGCATTTTCGCTTCACCATAGAGGGTTTTAGTATTCTCGAAACCATATAACGCACCATCGGTGTTCGCGGTATATCTCTCAAACGTCCGCGGAGAACCGACTTCCATTACCTGAATATCTTTCTTGATACCGGGAACGATCTGTTCGGCAAGAGAAAGCATTTTCTCACCGAGGACCATTTTGTCCTTTCCCCAGTCGTTACTCAACGAGGCTTCCGTGAAATTCAGTAAAGTGAGAGTGGGGTGGTCCGGGTCATTGTCGTTTTTCAGGAGTACCAGATGATCGAGGTGTTCCTTATCGTTCGCCTGGATACGCTCGTAAATTCTGTGACTGTCTCGGTCTTCGAACCAGAAGGTCGTGTGTCTGAGTGCATCCATTGATGAGGGTTTCATTCCCAGGTACACCACAACCGCCGAAACCGACGGAGATAGATTAGACAACCGACGGCTCCACAATCTGTTCTTCCCGGCTTCATCCAGCAAATCACCGAAAAGAACATACGGGCTGATATTCGACACAACCAGATCAGTCTCGAACGACTCGCCCTGCTTCGTATGAACCGCTCGCACACGGTTTTCTCCCGTTTCAACCGAAGTTACTTCGCGTCGGGTCAGTACGGCGCCGCCGTTTCGGGTTATCGCCGATGCCAAAGCCTCCGCGAGTCGACTGAATCCCCCCCGGAGTCCGTAGGTGCCGTCGCGGTAATGAAGGTAATACATCATGACATGGAACAGGGCGGCTCCGCGGTCGGCCGAGATTCCGCCATAGGGCCATTGGAGAAAGAACGCGTCCCGGGCTCGGGAGTCGCTGAAAAATTCCGAAATGTAGTCTTTGTAGGAGCGGTTATGAAAGCGACTTACGAAATCCCTGTCTTCCTCGGTGAATGTATCGCCCAGTTGAGCCAGCGGTTGTATGAGGAACCTTTCAAAATGGGCGAAGTCGCCGAAAAGCCGTTCGAGCCCTTCGCGCTGATCAGGGAATGAATCAAACAGTGTACGGTGGATCTCATCTTTGCTGGAGGGCATGGTAAACCGATAGTTGGGGCAGAGCGCATCGTACATTTCCGGCAGTTCGATTGGTTCGAGACCGTCGGCCACTCCGAGCTTGCGCAGCATATCAAACATGATGCCGTCGGGCCCCATGGGAACGGAATGGATTCCCGACTCGAACGTAAATCCCCTGCGTTTGAAATTGTGAGCGTATCCACCAATTTTGGTGTGTTTTTCCAGGACAAGGACCCGCATGCCCGTATCGGCCAGAAATGCACCGCATGCAAGTCCACCGATTCCCGAACCGATCACTACGGCATCGTAATTACTCAACGAACCAACCTCCGGAATCCTTCCGGTCGGAAACGACGCATACCGACTGTTCGTTCACTATTCACCGTTTTCTTTTCTAAAAGGGATTTGTTCATGCAAAAAATACCATTGCTCAAAATGATCCCGCAGCACATCCTGAAGCGCATCGTACATGGCCTGAATCAGATTCTCGCTTTCCGGATCGATCTGAACCAGACGAAGCTCATAGCCGAATCTTTGCTCTGTTCGTACTATGAAAGTCGCAAAAACCGCGATTGGGGCCGATGAGAATTTCACAAGTCTGTCCAGCCCGGCGCCTCCCCATAGTTGTTTCCCAAAGAGCGTTACGGGAATGCTGTAATTGGTTTTTTCATCGAAAACCGTAAAGAGTACCTCTTTGCGCCGAATAACCGCCGCCATTTCCATCCCAGCCGAAGTCCCCGGCTTGCCAAGCTCTATGAAATGAATCGGGGCAAACAGACCGCCGGCGGTCAACCGTTGCGCATGAGCATGCACCTGTTCGGACAGCTCCTGTGTCGTGAACCGCAAAACCGCGGACATGGAAAACTTCCGCAACGAAAGGGTGGGGGTCAGCAGCTCGATACCCCCGAAATGCGGCGTCGCAAGCAACACCCCTTTGCCCTCGTCCAGTTTCGTCCGAATACGCTCAACGGCACTGTCCGCGTTCACGTTGGCCGTAACGAAATCCGCCAGAAACGCGGGATCACCACAGAGCGGCACAAGTTTTTCGAAATAGTGGAGGGAAATATTTTCTTCGGTACTCCTCAGAAGCTCATCCGAAGGCGAAAACCCGAATGCTTTTGCGTTTTCGGCGATTATCCGACGGTCTTCGGGGTGTTCCTCGAACCAGGTCCGTCCCCGATTCAGGATAAGTTCCCGAAACGCCTCGGGCGTTTTCTCTGGAGCCGCCCGCAGAACCTCCCCGGACTGCATGTATCCACTTAAAGACATAGACTTCCAAATGCCGGAAATGAAAAGTCCCGATCGTATCGAACCCGCCGCGGGCATGCTTTCGACAGCCGGAAGGAATCCGATAATATACATCGTTTGGAACAGGTCTCCAAAGAGGCATTGTAGTGGAATACAGTTAGATTCGGCGTTCTGCCCGGTGACGAAGCTCGTGACCCAGCGAACAAAGGGGGGCCGGACAGGCATTGACTGGATACTGAACGATTTCAACAGGTATTTCTGTACGATACCCGACGTCACCAAGGTCTGCAACCTTTTGAACAGCAGCACCTTTATCAAGCTGAGCCAATCACCGGCACCGATCAGACAGGAGCCCCAGGCCGGTGACCGTATCATCGTCATCGATGAAATCCAGAAGTTGCCCTGGCTTCTGGACGAGGTCCGCAAACCGATGAGCACCTCGAGATTTTATCTGTTCGACAGTGGCGTTGCGCGTTCTCGACTGCGAAACCTGGGTTAACCGATCGATAGCAGCAGGTCCCCCGTTTCCACCTGACTGCCCGGTTTGACCAGTACCTGGCCAACCGTTCCCGGTCTTTCGGCATAAATAGTTGTTTCCATCTTCATCGCCTCGAGTACCAGCAGTTTCCGACCCTTGGTTACTTCGTCACCTTCCTCCACATGCACCTTGACCACCATGCCCGGCATACTGGATCCGATCTGGTCGGCGTTTGCCGGGTCGGCCTTGACCCGGGTCGGGACGTGACCGGCGAGCGAGCGGTCGGTGATGGTGACGTTGCGCGGGTGGCCGTTGAGCTCGAAAGTCACCAGGCGTGTACCGTCCTCGTGGGGCTCACCGATAGAAAGGAACTTTATAATCAGGGTTTTACCTTTCTCGATGTCGACCGCGATTTCTTCGCCCGGTTGCAGACCGTAAAGGAATGTCGGGGTTGGCAGCATGCTGGTATCGACGTGGTCCACCAGGTGACCGGCAAAATCCTTGAACACCTGGGGGTAGAGCAGGTAGCTTATGAGTTCGCGGCGGGAGGGCTCGCGCTTTAGCAGCACCGCGGCCTCGCGCCGGCCGGTTTCGAAATCGGCCGGCTCGAGGCCGGCGCCGGGACGTTCGCGCAGCGGCTCCTTACCACGCAGCACCGCGCGCTCGACCTCAGGCGGGAAGCCACCCATCGGCCGGCCCATCCTGCCCCCGATCAGGTCGACCACCGAGGCCGGGAAGGCCAACTCACGGTCGGGATCGATCACATCCCGGGCGGTTAGGTCATTGGCCACCATAAACAGTGCCATGTCGCCCACCGCCTTGGAGGTAGGGGTGACCTTGACGATATCACCGAACAGTTGGTTGACCTGTGCATAGGTTTCGCACACCCGTGGCCACTGATCGCTCAGACCCAGTGCGCGAGCCTGCTGGTATAGGTTGGTGTACTGGCCGCCGGGCATCTCATGACGGTAGAGGTCGGCGCCCGCGGGAAGTACCGGCGACTGGAACGGCAAGTAGTAGTCGCGTACCGATCGCCAATAGTTGGCCATGGCGTCGAGATCGACGGAGTCGATGCCGGTGGCTCGTTCGCCGAAGCGGAGGGCCTCGGAAATGGCGTTGAGGTTGGGGTGCGAGGTCCCGCCGGACATCGGCGCCATCGCGGCGTCAGTGATGTCGAGACCGACCTCGCATGCGTTCAGGATTGCGGCGGCCTGGATACCCGCGGTGTCGTGGGTATGAAAATGGATCGGCAGGCCCACCGTTTCTTTGAGCGCCTTGACAAGGATTCGCGCGGCTTCGGGTTTACACAAGCCCGCCATGTCCTTAATGGCGATGATGTGAGCCCCGGCGGCCTCGAGCCGCCGGGCCATGTCGAGATAGTACTTAAGCGAGTATTTAGTGCGGGAGGGATCAAGGATATCGCCGCTATAGCAGATTGCCGCCTCGCAAACGGCGCCGGCCTCGTTGACCGCGTCCATCGCGACACGCATATTCGGTACCCAGTTGAGGGCATCGAACACCCGGAAGACATCGATACCCGCGGCGGCGGCCTCCTTCACGAACTCCTGGACGATGTTGTCCGGATAGTTGGTGTAGCCCACCGCGTTGGAGGCGCGCAGCAACATCTGGAGCAGGATATTAGGCACCCGCTCCCGGAAGCCGGCGAGGCGTTGCCAGGGATCTTCTTTGAGAAAGCGCATGCTGGTGTCGAAGGTCGCTCCGCCCCACATCTCGAGGGAGAACAGTTGCGGGCAGCGGTGGGCGTAGGCTTCGGCCACCGCCAACAGATCATAGCTGCGCATGCGGGTGGCGAAAAGCGACTGGTGGGCGTCGCGGAAGCTGACGTCGGTGAGCAGCAGCGGTTTTTGCTCCCGCACGTACTGCGCGAACTTTTCGGGTCCCAGCTCCCGCAGTTTCTGGCGCATACCTGCCGCCGGTTCCGCATTTTCATCGTAGTCCGGCAGCGGCACCGCTCCGCGACGGGTGGCGACCGGGCGATCTTTGACCAGTTCATTGCCATTGACGATCACATCGCCGATAAAGCTAAGCAGCTTGGTAGCCCGGTCTTTGCGTTCGGGGAATTCGAACAGCTCCCGGGTCTGGTCGATAAAGCGGGTGGTGCAACTACCATCAAGAAAAGTCGGGTGCTGGATGAGTTTGAGGAGAAAGGGGATGTTGGTCTTGACACCGCGAATGCGGAATTCGTTGAGGCAGCGCTCCATTCGTCTTGCGGCATCGACATAGCGGTGGCCGCGGGCGGTGACCTTGACCAGCATCGAATCGTAAAATGGGCTGACCACCGCGCCGGAAAACACAGTGCCGGCGTCGAGGCGAATTCCCATGCCGCCCGCGCTGCGGTAATGCTCGACCTTGCCGTAATCGGGCATGAACCCATTGGTCGGGTCCTCGGTCGTGACTCGGCACTGGATTGCAAAGCCATGGGTGCCCACGGATTCCTGGTTGGGAAGATCGATTCCGGCGTCCTCGAGCCGCGATCCCTGCGCGATAAGGATTTGAGCCTTGACAATATCGATTCCGGTGACCTCTTCGGTCACGGTATGCTCGACCTGAATTCGCGGGTTGACCTCGATAAAGAAAAACTCTTCGGTGTCGGCGTCGACCAGAAACTCCACCGTGCCTGCACAGGAGTAGCCGACCTGCGTACCAATCTTCAGTGCCGCATCGCAAAGCCCTTGACGCACCGCTGGAGTAAGGTTGGGGGCCGGAGCGATTTCGACCACCTTCTGATGGCGGCGCTGCACCGAACAGTCGCGTTCGAACAGGTGCAGCAGGTTGCCGTGGGTGTCGCCCAGCAACTGGACCTCGATATGACGGGCTTTCTCCACGAACTTTTCGACAAAGATCTCGTCGCTACCGAAAGCCAGCAGCGATTCGCGCTGCGCCTGCTCGAATTCGGAGACGAAAGAGTCGGCCTCGCGCACTACGCGCATCCCGCGGCCACCGCCTCCGTGGCTTGCCTTGATGATCACCGGAAACCCCAGAGACTCGGCCACCTCCAGCCCATCTTCGGCCGAAGCAAGTGCGCCATCGCTACCGGAGAGAATGGGCACGCCGGCCTTGACGGCCAGCTCGCGTGCGGAGGTTTTATCGCCCAATGCGCTCAAGACCTCCACCGAGGGCCCCACAAATGTGATACCGGCGTCGGCCAGTGCCTGAGCGAAGGCCGGTCGTTCGCTGAGAAAACCATAGCCGGGATGGACCGCGTCTACTCCGTGTTGCTTACAGAGATGGACAATGCCCGGGATATCGAGATAGCTTTTGATCGGCTCGCCCGGCGAACCGATCTCGTAGGCCTCGTCGGCCTTGAAACGGTGCAGAGCGTAGCGATCTTCGTGGGGATAGATTGCCACCGTGCGAATCCCAAGCTCATGCGCGCTGCGGCACACGCGTATCGCGATCTCGCTGCGGTTTGCGACCAGCAGCTTTGTAAACTTAGCCATATCATTACCTCATCTGGTAGGAGTTTGATTCTTTGCGCGGGCGCTTACGGCAGGCACGCTTGACCCGACTTCGCTCACTTCGACTCAGTGCAGCGCAACACATCGCTCCGCTCACTTCGACACCGCTCACTTCGACACCGCTCAGTGCATCGCAGTGCAGCGCGGTACGGCGTCTCTCGACTGTCGAAATCGGGTTGAGTTGTCGGGCACACAATCATCCTGGTCTGGATGCCATGTCTCATTATTCTCGGTGTTTCATCGCATCGACCATTATAATAATATGTATGGTTTAGCGGCGCAAAGTCAATGGCAGGGCCTGCTGAATTCGGCAGGGCCGAAAACGAGGCATTGGTCGCCTCGCTTTTCGAGCGATTGGCAACCTGTTGGCAAGGCGAACTGCCCGACCCCACCACGACCCGTCGGCCGGAGGGGAAGGGCGGCCGAGCGCCCTGCAGGTGTCCTGAATAGTGACGCGGCTTACCTGGAAGAAACGCCCTCACCGGAGGAACTACAGGAAAGCGCGGCTATCTGATTTTCGGGAATCGACATGAGACAATCATTGAGCCGCATGGCCGAGACGGTCGTTGTTGATCGCCTTTTCCAGATCCTTTCGATGAAAGACTGCTTCGGCGGTTAGAGACTTCTCGCTAAGCGTGAAGAGCATTCGATAGGATATGCCCAGACGAGCGCGGTAGAACTGTTTGTTGCTTTTTAGACGCTTAACGTCACGGAATGCACCGACCTCTCCCGCGGCCAGCGATGCGGATGTGGTTATCGCGCGACGGGCGACATTGCCGGGAATTGTATTCAGGTCTTTTTGGAATCGGGCTGAGAAGGTGGGTATTCGTACGGTCATCTTTTCCGAGCCGGAAACTGTTTCGAAAAGGGTGTCTTCCTGGTCGGTTGTCTCACGGTGGCCGGTTGCCGGTTTCTCAGTATCTGAGTCGTCGAGTCGAGTTTGTGCCTTCACGAGATCGTTCCGAAGTTTCCGCCGCTCTTCATTGCGTTCGGCTATCCGAGCCTTCAGCGTTTGAATCTGCTCCTTCAGCTCTTTCAGATCGTCGGGGCTTGTATGATCGCGCTTCAATTCTCGTCGATCGTCCGATACATTTTCGACCGGCAGGGCTGAGCGCTTTTCCATACGTTTGAGCTGTTCCTGCGATTCACACATTTGTTGTCTCAAACGAGCGATCTCCTCCCTTTGCTCCTCCAATGTCTCCGCCGCTTCCGCGTACTTCTCAGCGGTCTGAGCGGTGTCCGACCGACGAATAAGGTCGGATGAAAAAGCATGTTCGAGGGCCTCTTCATAGGGCTCGGACTCAAAGATGTGCATCGTATCCTTGGCATCCATGATGGATTCCACTAGAAAATCGGCCTCAAAAGGCGGGATATCGAAAATGATGCTCCGGGCGAGGCAAACGCCCAGCGCCGGATATCCCCTCGCCATGAACTGGTTGGCGATCCGGCTGATCGATTCGAAATCGCTTTGTCGAAAGTTTTCCTGAAATTCCCGTTCGATTTCATCAAGGATCCTCACCGACTCACCACCCTTGAGCAGACGAACGCCGAGAGGGATTTCACAGGCTTCGGCATATCGATTCGACTTCTCGCGGAGTGCCAGAATTCGATCGACGATCGCATGATCCACGTTCGGATCCATTATTGCCCTTACAAGCAAAACCTCGAAATGCGGGGCAAGGATCTCTTCCTCGCCGGTCTTCTCGTATATCGCAACCGCGGCTTCAAATTCGCGAAAGGCAACCAGGCGGAGCAGCAGATCGGGGAGGAGTTCGGGAGGAATTCTGCATGGATCGATTCGCACGAGCTCAAAAGGAGCCATATCGGACATCCGCCTGTAAGTAATGTAGTCCTCGGGGTTCTCCTGTATTTCATCTACAGTCACTCCGGGCACATCGGATGAATTCCTCAAACGTTCGCGATCGACGTTATAGCAGCAGCGTTTGTACTTTTTACCGCTGCCGCAATGACACGGTTCGTTCCTGCCCGTTTTCGGAACCGCCCGTCGAACCGTATACCCGTACCCGCCACTCGCGGCGGTTTCTTCCTGAAGAAGGTCTGCAATTGGCTTTTGCCCTGCATCAATAAAATCGTCGAGAATACCGCGTTCTTTCTCGGAAAGCGGCTCCAGGCCATTTGGCAGGGAAACTCCCATTTCAACCAGAATTCTAGATGTCGCCATAAGCATGACCTGGACGTAAAAATCGGCCAAGGTCTTCCTTGAGAGGGTTCTCATTTTTAATAGTAATTCGTCAACCGTTTCCGGGGTGGAGCGCCGCGAATTCCAGAGCGCGGCCGCAAAAAGGGCGCCCGCAACCATTTCAACGCGCATTTTTCCCCGGTCAATAGCATCAAGGAGCGCCCGTTGGACATCGCCGTCACATTTTATCGCCGTCGAGCACAAAATAGACACGCTTGGGAGGAGATCGGCGCATTTGACAAAATAGCCCGCATCCACGGCACGTCCGGCGGCAATTCCAGCAATCATCAGAACGGCAACCGCCATATCTCGTCGCTCATGGGCGGCCGATTTCAACAGGCGATCAAATTCATCATCCTCCCGAGGAAGCAGCGTGATCAGCTCTTCGACGGCTGATTTGGAAAATGAACTCTTCTCGGCCGCTTTCAGAATTGATTCCATATTGCATTTCCTTCCCAACGTATGCTCATGGCTCGCGCAAAAAAACTTCACATTTTTAACTCACGGCACTCTGCGTAAGCTGTTGCTCGTTCTCGACTGCGAAACCTGGGTTAAAACATAAACTTCCGAATGCCTGGAATGAACTGTTCCGTTCAGAACCGGGGACCACTGTGGGCATGCATCGGCAGCCGGAATGAACCCGATAATATACGTCGTCTGGGGATTGGGCTCCAAAGGGAGAATTCGGTGAATGGATCATTCGATTGATAACGAAATGACGAGTTTTCCTTGTTCATTCCAAATCCGTTGGTTTCGATTATTTCCCTGGAGCTATTTTAAGATGAAAGCCTGAAATGTCTGGAATACCTATCCCCAAAACCTATTGTGCCCCAACTGGTTGTTACTATGATGGAATGGAAAAACCTTTTATCGGATGGGAATTGAGTACTAAAAGATGTCGGGTGCAACACTCATTCACAACCTCAAGCGCAGGATCGCCGACTACAGGGATTGCAATCCCATGTTCTGCCGATTCTGGTCGAAACTGCTATCGCAGGGGGAGTTCTACTTAATTGGCGGGGCGATTCGTGCGATTCATCAAAATCGGAAGCCAAGAGATATTGACATTATTGTCAAAGACGGTGTTGAAGAGATTATTGGTGGTCTGGATAAAAATGCTATTGTTCAGAGGAATTATTTTGGTGGATACAAGATCAATCTAAGCGGTTTCTTAGTAGACATATGGGATTTCGAACGGCATTGGGCCTTCAAATCCGGGGTACTGGATGCACGGGGAGACAACCTGGCGCGAAGCTGCCTGTTCGATTTTGATGCGCTAATCTATTCGCCGGCAACCGATTACCTGGACATTCGTCATTATGAGAATTGTCTGAGAACCAACTTAATTGATTTTGTGTGCCACGACAGTAACTATATCGATATAAATCCCGGAGGATTGACCAACGTTTTGCGGGTTTTGGTCGCATCTGAGGATTATAACATATCTCTTTCTCCCAGCGTTGTCGCTTATGTGATTTCGTTCTTGGGGAGATACGATCTCTCGTCTTTGAGAGAATGCGAGTTGCGGCATTACAAAAAAAGAATGATTACGTCCGAGCAATTCAATCGGCTCAGGCGTATGGTCTTTGCCTGTGTGCACCGTAGTCCATTTTCGAAAACCGAAGGCGCAGATCCAGCTCTAGATTTTACTCTTGCGTAGTGGCTTTCTTCGGTGGACGCGGAGGGATTATCGGCCCGCCAGGTCTACTTACGACCCAATCCCGCGCCCTCAACATAATCCCGCGCACGAATCGCACTCTTTTCCTTATCTTTAATCTCCAGCATAATGTCGGCATCATGGCGGCCGAGGGCTCGGAGGAATTTGCCGAACTTCCGAAGATCAATCGATTCGGTGTGCTTGCCGCTTCGCTCGCCCATCGCCTGGGAACTGTAGTCCACCATCGGGACACCGTCGGTTTCACTCCAGGTGGCGGTGGACAATTCTATTGCTTCTTCCCCCGATTCGCCCTCGTTATTCAGCTCGTGGTGGAACCAGTCGAAGAGGACCGGGATTCCGGTGAATTCGTGGATTCGCACACAATCGCGCACCGTGAAACTGCGGTCGTCGTTTTCTACGACAAGGCGGGTACGCACTGGATCGGGCAGGTTGTGGTAGCGTTCGATAAACCGGGCGATCGATGCATCCTTGTCACCATACACGCCGCCGACATGTATCTGAAGTTTGGCGTCGGAGCCCAGACCGAGGGCATCCAGGAGCTGTGCATGATAGACCAGTTCCCGAATTCCGGCATCGACTACGTCGGGACGAATCGCGTTTATCAATACGAACTGGTCCGGATGCATGGAAATTCGAATGTCGGCGGCTTTGATGCTTTCCTCGAGTTCCCGGAACGTATGGCGGAACGGTTTCGCCCAGTCCGTGCAGCACACCTCATGGGATGCGAAAGGAACGAGTCCCGATGAGATACGAAAAAACAGGAGACGGTTTTCCGTATTGTAATCGATCATGCGCTTCAGGCACTCAAGATTGTTTCCGAGAGTCTCGAAAAGCCGTTCTTCACTGTAGTTTTTTAAACGAAAGGTGGAGTTGCCCGCGCACTCGATTGAACGGTTTATGCAGGGATAACCGATTTTCACGATACTTACACATGATTACGGAGAGCCAACTCCGCGGGGTGTGGGGTGAGGTAGTACTGGTCGGCCAGATAGGAAACGTCCAGTTTGCGGACATAATGCTCTATCAGAATTAACGGCACGATCAGGGGCACATATCCGTGTTGATACTCCTCAATCCGACGGGCAAGCTCGGAGCGTTCCCAGGAGGGCAGATCTCTTTTGAAATAGCCTGCCGCGTGTTGAAGAGCATTGACACTACGTGGAACTGTCACCGGCGATTTAAGGATATCCATAAGCAACGCGAAATAGGCATGGTTGAGTTCTCCCGGCGGCAGATCTTTCATTCCGGACACCATCAGACCCAATTCTTTCAATTGACCGGGGTCATGTGCCATAATCAGAAGTTTGTGTTTGGTGTGAAATTTTATCAGGCCCTCTTTGGAGCCGTCCTTCTCGATATAGTCGAGCCATCGGGAATAGGTGAACACGTTTTCTATGAAATTCTCCCGAAGATCCGGATCATGCAAGCGGCCTTCATCGGTGACCGGAACAAAAGGGAAACGCTCAACAAACATCCGTGCGAAAACACCACTACCCTTACGGCTCGGCATTCCCTGCTCGGTATAGACTTTCACCCCGCTTAGCCCCGAGGACGGTGATTTGGTCTTGAACACAAACCCACACAACCGTTCCCCGGCAAGCTGATCGAGTCTGCGACGCGCCCACAATTCCATCTGTTCGGTCAGATCTCGATGAGTTCGTACCGTGGTGAGCACAGGCCGTGTGGGATCACCAATCAGGCGCATAGCCTCTCGCGGCACCGGCAACCCACACTCCACCTCCGGACATACCCCAATCCACTCAACATACTTCCCCAGTACGTCGCGCAGATACCGATCAAGCTTATGAGTCCCGTCATACCGAACATTCTCACCCAAAAGACACATGCTGATCCCAACCTTCAAAATGCACCAGTCCTTTCTCCGACTAGTCTCCTTCCCCCCTTCAAAGGGGCAAGGCCGGGATGGAGGTTAATAAAACCTTTTTTCTCAGTAATCCACAATTAAAGCAAAAAAGCCGCCCAAAAAAGACGGCTCATCATCTCAAAATCGTACTGCCGGAAATATCATCCTTTTTCGGTCATGTATTTCTCCACCGTTTCGGTGCATTTATCAATGGATGTCAGATTAGGAAACTCGGACTCCGGAATCGAAATGCTGAACTTCTTTTCCATCGTGGCCAGAACCTCGAGTAATGCCATGGAATCAAGTCCGAGATCATCAATGAAGTGAGCGCTGTCTGTGATGTTCTCGGTATCCACATCCATATCTTCGGCAATTTCAGTAATGAGATCGCGTATGATATCCTTTATTTCGGCTGTATCCATTGAAAAACTCCTCACGTTGTTTGCTGCGCCAAGCGACTGCTCATCCAGCGAGCTTAGTCGAGACGACGTAAAATAATTGAAGAACAATGTCCGTCGCACGAAAAAGAGTTCACCACGACATTCTCGACGTTTGCGGTGGTCATTTTTTTGACCAGATTTACACGTTCTATATGTTCATAGGCTTCGGGTTGCCCAGTGATTCTGTTTCCGGTCATATCCGCTATCGCGCAGGCAATCGACAGGGCGCCCGATGCGCCATAGCATTCTCCAAACCAGGACTTATAGGCCGCCACCGGTGTATTACCAAATACATTGGACACCGCCGCTGCTTCAACGGCATCGCCGGTGCTCATGCCATTGGCGCCGGCAACCACCAGCCCGACATTTCCGGTCGAGATACCGGCTTCGGCACAGGCTTTCTTCATGGTGTATTTCACAGCTTCCGTGCTTCGAGTGAATCCTGTTGCCGAGGGATCGAACGCCGTACAATAGCCGGCTATTTCCACAACCGGTTTGGCACCTCGCTCGTGGGCATTACCGGCAGTTTCGAGCATAAACACTCCGGCGCCTTCCCCCATAACCAGGCCGTCACCGGCCTTTCCTAACGGCAGCATTTTTCCCCTCGGAGACAAAATTCCGGTCCTCTGAAGTCCCAGGAGTTCGTAATAGCCGACCTCTTCGAGCCCCCCGGCAACGACCGCCGGAAGGTATCCCGATCGGATGTAGTCGCACGACGTAATAACGGCGTCCATTCCGGCATTGAACCCGGTGGAAACCGTGGTACTCATAGTTTTTACACCATAACGGATATTGGCATTGCCTGTCGGGGAATTGATTACGGTATTGGCAAACGCCATCGGGTTCACCTTATTGACCCCATTGACTATCGAATCGGAAAGGAAATCACCAATGCTCTGTACACTGCCGAATGCTGTGCCAATGCACAGACCGGGACGGTTCTCTTCGGACGGTGTCTCGAAAACGTGCTTAATCTGCTCGAGGGCTCCAAGGATGAGCTTGGTTGCCCAGTCCTTGGTTCGCAGGCCTTTCTTACCCAATACCGCGACCGGATCGAAATCACGGGCGGGAAAGACCGGTATTTCAGTGTCAAGAGAGTGGAATTCGTACTCTTGTACCGTGTCGGTGTGAGGTTTCGTGCCGAGGTTTTCCCGAAGTGTCTGGTATCCGGTTCCCAGGGCACTGACTGTTCCGATATCCGATATAACAATTCGATCCATGCTCATGAAAATCTAGTCCTAATTTGAAAACGTACTGAGAACCAGGGCCGATGTGTTTCCCGCAAACGCGTAAGCGTTCGATACCGCGATTCTCAGCTTAGCCCGTCGGGGCTCGTTGGGCACGCAGTCCATATCACAATCCGGATCGGGTTCCGAATAGTTGATTGTCGGCAGAATGGTTTGGTTTTTTAGCATGAGAACACATGCGCACGCCTCAATTGCCGATGCCGCGCCCATGGTATGTCCGGTCATGGATTTCAAAGAACTCATGGGAACCGATTTCCAATGTTCTCCCAATACTCGCTTTGCGATCAGAGTCTCTGTTTTGTCGTTTTCTTTCGTGCCGGTTCCGTGAGCGCATATGTAGTCAACGTCCGCCGGATCGATCCTGGCATTGCTTAGCGCCTTACTGAGCGCCAGAATACCTCCACTGCCGGAGGGATCAGGGATTGTCATTTTGAACGCATCGCAGGCAAGCCCGTATCCGAGGATCTCTGCGTGTATGTCAGCCCTGCGTGCCCGGGCCGAAGCAAGACTCTCAATAATCATCATCCCGGCACCTTCACTCACCGCCATACCGCTCCGGTTACGGTCGAACGGACGGCATACGTCGGGAGTGGTGGCCAGAAGGCGATTGAATCCGGTGAACGCAATGCTTGAGAACGGATCACTTCCGCCCACAACCGCCGCGTCGATTCGACCGAGGCGAATCATGTCGTAGGCATATCCGACGGCGTAGTTTCCCGCCGCACAGGCCGTGGGGATTATGGTAGACGGCCCCTTGATACCGAATGTTCTGGAGATATTTGCCGGGATCACACCGCAGGGGTATCGACGGGGTAAATCCCGAGGAATCTCATTGGCGTCACCCGTTTTGTATTTAGTGGTGATTCCCTGTTCGAGAATCTGCGGCTCGCCCATTGTGGTACCGACACTCACGCCGGTCCGAAAAGGGTCCTTCTGAACATCGAGCCCGGAATCCTCAAGAGCCATTTTCGTGGCCGCGACCGCGAACCGACTCGACCGTCCCATTGAATCCGCTGCATCATCACTCATGTAATCGGAAGGAGTAAAATCGAGGACTTCACCTCCGGTCTTTGTTTTGTAGTCCGTCGTATCGATGGAGGTTAGCAGCCGCACGCCGTTGGTGCCTTTCAGTGCCGCATTCCAGAAGGATTCGACTCCCACGCCTATCGGTGAGACTATACCCAACCCGGTAATGACAACTCTCTTCTCTTTTTCGGTCATAAATTAAAGCCCAGTACTCGGAAAAATCAAAAACTATCCTATATATATAATAGTCGGCAAGCCATAATCGCCAGAGTGTACCAAGTATCGTGAAAATGCACACCTCGCGAAAAGGCAAAAAATCGGCACAACGGCTAGCCCAGGTTTCGCACTCGAGAGACGCCGTACCGAGCGGAGCCGAGGCGATGTCCCGAGCGGAGCCGAGGGATAGAGCA
>CAYFVL010000138.1:0-15303 GCA_964346405.1 uncultured Fibrobacterota bacterium | reverse complement strand
TCGCGCGCCGGCTTACGCAGAATGCCGTGAGTTGGTTGCGAAACTTGGGTTAAGTTAAGAGTGCGTGGCCGTATCACCGGACACGCACGTTTTTTGTTTCCGGCTTATTTCCGGTTTTTGAGAGTCGCAATTTCGTTCTTGAGTTTTGTCAGCTCCTCATCGACTTTGTCCGACCGTATTCGCAGTTTCTGCACTTCGATGCTTTCCTTGCGAATATCCTGAGCGGCGCTCCGGGTTCGCGTTTTGTATTCGGTGATCTTCCGTTCCAGTTCATCAATGCTTTCCACCCCATTCGTTATCCTTGATTCGACGGAATCGGAATTCTGCCTCATTTCACCGGCGGTTGTATCGATCACTCCAGATACGGAACTCGATGTATCTTCAGTCCTGCCGGCCGAAAGCGCCGCGACCTGCCGAACGGCTCGTTTCGCTTTGGGAGCTTCGATACGTGATTGGAAAATCTCGGTAGTATCGACCAGCATCCGAAGTTCGGCGATAATCCCGTTTCTCATGGTATCCGGAGCCGTTACTTTAAGGGCCAGAAGGTTGTCTCCCCCTTTTATCAGCGACTCCAAACCGGTAATGCTGTCCACCCGGCCGATACCGCGTGAAGCCGAGGTGTCCGAAGATACCAGCATGCCGTTGATAAACAGTTCGTAAGCGCCGAATACACCATAGTGCAGGGTGGCATCTTTCGGTGCTCCGGGAACAAACACGTACTTTTGAAAATATGCATCACGTGTTGTCCCACCGGGATGCCACAGGATCGGCGCCTCTTTCAGTTTGGCGGGGCGATAGGTACGGCTAAGCTGCTCCGCATACCACCAACCGTCTTTGGCAACTTTCTCGGTATTCCATTCGGCCACACTGTCCGATCTCACTATCCAGGTCGAGTCGGTAGTGACAACCAACGGCTCAAAGAAGTTCTTACCATATTTTTCCGGATCGAGCCGCGCAAGTCTTTTTAGAGTAATCGAATACCATTTGCTTTTATCCGCATTTTCCCGTTTCATCAGCGACAATGCATCTTCGTAGGCAAAGAGAGCCCTGTCCTGAAGCTCAAAAACGATGTCCTCAAACTGGAATATGAGTTCTTCACGTTCGACCTCAGACAGGTTTGACGGAAGTTTGTCCATGCCCATCAGGATTTGTTCCGCCAGTTTGCCATAGTCGTTGGCGATCTTGTAGGTCATGTGCGCGAATTCGTTGAGTAACGCCTTTCGAGCACTGTCCGGAATGACCGCGGAACCGAATTCTTTGTAGGCCTCCAGGTAATATTGCTGAGCCTGAGTCTTGAGCGGCGTCAGTGTTTCATTCAACTGCTGCAGATACTGATAATGATATAACGGCCTGGAACGGATCTCCCGCGGTATCGGTGCTTCATACATTGACTTTATGCCATCGACAATGTACTTTCCGCCCTCGAGAGGAGCCCTGGCGAGCAATTGTTTCGAAGAATCGATCCAGGACTGTTGTCCGGGCGGTATCGAATCCAGATCTGAGGCGAGTTCAACCATCTTAATCAATGGCGGCATAGCTTTTTTCATTAGAGTTGCCGAAACCAGACCGATATCCTTTTCAGCCAGAGCCGCTTTGATCGGATCTTTTTCATGCCGACGCTGATCATACCAATTGATTGCGAATGTTCGAAACATTTCTCCAATCCGGTATCCCGCCTCAAACATTCGTTCACTTTTGTTTTTCACAACGCCCTGGTATGCCTGGGCCGCGGTGGTCATGTACTCGCTCTTGCGCCTGCGCACCTCGTCCATTTCTTCAGCGGAAACGTCAAAGTCGATTTTGCGGAAATCTTCCCGTTTCATTTCCGCAACCTCGTAAGCGGCCTCCGCGGCATAGTATGGATTTGCTTCCAGCCCGACCTTCGCCAGGTTCTCGTTCTGCTGCTGCGCCTGTTGAAATGCCAGCAGCGCATTGGGAACATCTCCACGCGCGAGATAGGATTTTCCAATGTAATAGTGTGCTTCCACCGTTTTCGGACTTCTGGGATAACGCCAGACAAAATTTTTGTACGCACCGGCGGCTTTCTCATACATTTCTGCTTTCATGTAGAACTTTGCGGAACGAAGGAGCATTAGCTCTACATCTTTTTCGCCCGGATAGAGTCGTGAGTATCGCTCGTTCGCTTCGGCCATTTTTTCCAGTCGCCCCATCTTCTCATAGCAAAATCCAACATTGAAAAGGGCGTCTTTGGCTTTTGGCGATTGCGAATACCGGGAAGCCAGCAGTTCATACGCTTCCGCGGCTTTCCCCCACAGTTGGGCATGTTCATAATCCGAAGCGGCATTGAACAGAGCACCGGGAGCAAAATCGGATTCGGGATAGTTGCCCTGCAACCGAAGGTATGCTTCGGCAGCCTCAGTCCATTTCTCGAGTTTCTCGTATGCTTCGGCGGCGCCAAAAAGCACGACGTCACCGTAAGAGCTGCCCGGATAGCTCTTTTCAATCTCCTCAAACTTTCCCGCCGCCGACTCGTATGCTTTGGACTCCAAGAGTTGCCTGGCATGAAGGTACTTGCTTTGCAGAAGCAGTTCACGGGCTTCGCTCTTCAGCTCTTCGTTTGAAGCATGTTGCCATACCGTTTCGAAGGCTTCAGATGCGGGCACCCACTTGTCCTGACTGAAGCGGGATTTACCGATAAGCAGCAACGCTTCGTGGTAGTGCGGAGACGATTCCCCCCGCGATATCAGCTTTCCATAGATCTCTTCGGCCGCGGAATACATTTTCCTGTTGAAAAATACCGCTCCCGCGGCAAGCAGAACGTCCCCCAGTTCCCGCCCTTGAGGAAACAGAGAGCTGTAGTTCTCCGCCGCTTCGATAACCTTTGCGGCCGCCGGCTCGAGAAGTCCTTTCTTTGCCGTAGAATCGGGGGGCAGATGTCGTTGGGCGATGGCAACAGCGTTAAGTGCCGCCTGCTTTCGCCGAGAGCTGTCGGCATCGGCAATTTTGCTGTATGCGAGATAAGCACTATAAGCTTTCCTGGTCCGCCGCAGTTTGGTTTCAAGGATAACTGCCATGTTCCACGTAGCTTCCGTCGAACGAGGATCATTCGGATATGATTTGGCCAGTCTTGCGTAATCGTCAACCGCTTGCCGGAACATTGCCGTATCTCCTCGTTGCTCCGCGTCCCGGTACATGGCGTCGGCGACGAAAAAACCGATTGATATGGCCATGGAATCCACTGAAGCCATTTTGCTTGTGTCCGTAACAGATTCGCGCCAATCCGCACCCGGTGCGTATGTTTTGAAAAATTCCTGCCGCTGCGCCATGGCTTTTGCAGTTTGTCCGGTCATTTCATACAGTTTGATTAACCCAACTGTTGCCTCGGGCGCGGCATGGCTGAGCGGATACTTCTCCAGAAGCCTCGAATAGATATCAATGGCGCGGGTGTAATCGAGGTCCTCTTCACGTAACTCGCCAATCCGCTTAAGCACAAGTGCCGCATAATCCGGATTGCCGATCAGATCGAGGAAACTTATAGCTTCCCGCAGGTTACCCTTTTCATCGAAACTGATTGCGATGTAATCGATGGCCTCGGCTCGAAGCAAGGGGTTGGCGACCTGGCGCTCCTCCATCGATTCGGTGCCGAAATCAAGCTTTACCTCTTCGATCAGATATTTAAAGACCCCAATTGCTTCGTCGTAGCTGTCCTGCATGTAATAGCACCAGCCGAGGTGATAGAGCGCCTCAACGAACTGGGGCTGATCACGATAGTACAGCACCCGTCGATACGCCTCCTCGGCAAGCTTGTATCCGTTGCCGCCCTTGATCTTGGGATGCTCAAAGTAGTACCGGCCGACATTCATGTTCGCGGCGACATAGTATTCACTTTCCGGATATTCGTCGATAAGGCGTTCAAGAACTCCCACGGCGGTAGAATCATCTCCCAGCTTACGGTATCCGAGTGCTGCATGGTAATGCGCGTCGTCGGCGACCCATGATGAGGGGTATTCCCTCATAATCTTGTGGTATGTCGATAAAACTCGTCCCAACTTGTATTCGGGGAAACGCAGCGATGAGGAATCCGTTGTTGCGGCAAGATGCTTCTCATATTCCTGGAGTCTCGCGTCAAAATCGTCGCTTGCCGCGTCATGGTGAAGTTCGGCAAGACGCATGAGTATATGTGGCGCAAACGCGTTTCCCGGACCGGCGTCAAGAAGTGTTCGGACCTGAGTGAGGAGACGTTCTCGGCGTTGTACGATTGTTTTTTTCAGGTTTTCTCGATCTATTTCGGACAGACTGGCAACTACTTCCCCGCCCGATAGCCTGGTGGAATCCTTCGACTCCGACTTACGTCGCTGTGAGGAAGCCCGCCGATTGAGATCGGCCAGAGCTTCTTTTGAATGCTGGTAACGGGAGAATGCCCAGTCAACAAACTTGGCCTGCATTTTATCATTGAACCGCCCATCCGCCCCAAGGCGCCATCCGAGTGAACGAAGGTGTTTCAGCTCTTCGGTGGTTGTGGCGACGGCTTCGGTAAGCCTGTCGACAATTTGTTTTTTTCCGGCAATCCGATCTTGAGCACTGCTATCGATGGTCGTATCGCCCCGGACCTTGTCCTCCAGAATTTCCAATGTCTGGGAATGATACTCCACACTATCCTCGAGTCGAGCAACGGCATTCTCTAAACGTCGCGCATAACGACGTTCGGCAAGTCCGGGAATTTCGCCCTCTTCCCCCATTGGTGGAGCAGCTCCCAGGTCCTTGAGGACGGCAAAGCATTGATCCTCGAGTCGCAGAATTTTCTTTACGGCTGCGCGCGCCGCCGCAACGCCGCTCTCATCCTTATCAATAATCGCATTCAGCTCAATCTGCTTCCATCCCTGGAGAAGATCTCGAATGAGTGCAAGCTCTTCATTGAACTCGAATGCCAAACGAGCCTCGGTGATTCTGCTGTAGACGCCTTTTTCCAACCGGGCCGCTCGCTCCATATCGCCCATGGCGGCATACGCTCGCTCCAGCAGTGTCACCATTTCGAAATAGTAATCGGAACCAGGATAATTCTCCATGAATTCCTTTGCCATCGTTTCAGTCTTCCGGGGAACCCCCAGATCGAGATGGACACGCGCGATTTTCACCTGCGCATAAGACCATCGTGGACTCGCCTTCGACACCCTGGTATAAAAAGAGAGTGCAGTCTCGTATTCTTTACGAGCATCGTACAAGTCTCCGAGTACGACATAGGTCTCGCCCACGATTTCAGTGTTTCTGCAATTCTCTTTTACATACGAAAGATGGAAAAGGGCCTTTTCGTTCTTCTTGAGCTTTATGTAACAAAGGCCGACCAGGAACTGTGCCTGAAAATGGCGTGAAGACGAGCGCGGTATCTTGTTGAGTAACTCGGTAGCTTCTCCGAATCGCTCCTTGCGAAAATGAAGTTTGGCCGCCTCGTAGTAAACGGAATAGAACAGAGGATGAGAATCGAACCGACGGTTGAAGACATCAGTAATACTGTCGGCCTGCTCGATATTTCTGGAGCGGTAGGCGTGCTGTAGTTTTCGGTATAGCGCGGACGGTACCAGTTTGCCGTCCGGAAAACGGCTCAGCACGTAATTGTAGTGTTTTTGAGCTTCACGATTCAGATTCAGAATCCGGTAGCATTCACCCAGCATGAACGTAACGTGCTCCGTATTACCGTCAGGCAACCAGAGCGCGCGGTATTTCTGAAATTCCCTCATGGCCCGACGATACCGGCCCGCACGGTAGTCCTTCATAGCCTCAGCCAGATCGGCGGGAAACGACAGTGCGGGGGTAGTCAGTTCAATGTGGTTCTCCTCGCCGGCCGTCTCAAGCAACCACTCAACCGTTAATGAATCATCCGCCGCCCGAGAAGATTCAAACGGTATCACCAGTGCGAGTATAGTTATTGCTATTACTTGCAGCATCGAAATCCGATGTCCTTACCACCGCCGGTCATGCTACCGACCGAAACGGCCCCGCAATGGGCCTGTTCGCCGAAACCACGTGAACCGCCCATCATCAGGGGCATGGTGCCATCCTTGTCCTCGATCCATTCCCAAAGATTGCCGACCATATCACGTACTCCAAAACCTTCTCCACAGTTCTTGAACTCACCGGAACGATAGACGTTTTCGCCGGCATCCGGGCAGCGCCCCTCCTGATACGCACTTCCGTAGGGATACGCTCGACCATCACCCCCTCGGCACGCATACGACCACTCCCGGGCCGTACACAGCCGCTTTCCTTCGTCCAGACAATGCATTTTTGCCTGCACCCAGGAATACCAACCTCCCGGGACTTTCCCCTTTTTGTTCGGCCATTCGTATTTATCCATACAGAAGGAAGTCCCTTCCGGAAGCGCTACCAGTTCCATGCCCTCGGGGCATCTCGCGCGGACCACCAGTTCCCTGCTTAGTGTCGCCACCCGTTCCATTGCATCGATTACACTGAGTATCACCGTGTATTTTCCAGGATTAGAGTAGCGATGGACCGCAACCGATCTCCCCGTTTCTTCGATGTCAATAACACTGTCGCCGTTAAAATCCCATCGGAAAAGCAGACGCTTTGAATCTGTTTCCCGATCCGTTGTCCCCGAAGCGGAAAAGGTTACCGGAAGATCAACATCGGCCGTATCGGGAGACACTGTAAAACGGGGAGAAGGCGGCAAGTCGATCAGATAGATAAATGTGTCCGGATCACCGCGATACCCCGCGGCGTCTATTGCAAAGGCCGTGATAGTATCCGAAGCCATTAGAGTGATTGGTTTCTCGAAAGTTCTTGAATTCAGACCGGGGTTCCGCCCGTTGCGTTCATAATATACTCTGGCGCGTTCATCGTAGGAACTGAGCGTTATGGACAACATTCGGTCGTATACCTGATTCGTATTAGCCGGAATGTTGGGCACGACCTCCGGCTTCAGAAGATCAATGAAGGACAACGTGCTCTGATTGCCGGCGATATCCTGGGCATAGAAAGCGAACTGCGCATCACGTTGACGATCCAGTACAATACGGCCGGTTGATGTCGAACTTCTATCCCCGACAATACTGATATTGGAACTGAACATCGGGTTACGACCGTCGGTGGTGTAATAAATAGTCGCATTTTCGGTGCACTCGTAGAAAAGAATGACCGTGTCCTCCACACCTTTTCGAAGCGTAATCCGCGTATCCGGGGCGGTCCAGTCGAGAAGATATTCCATTCGGGAGATGTTGCTTCGAAGCCCCGCGGGTGAAACGGCATAGAATTCAACCGTGTGAAGCCCCTCGCCTCTGAGAAACACTGAATCCTCGACCACCCGAAAAACGGTGTCGGGAAGAATCCGGTACTTCACAATCGCATTCATGCCCGCGGTGAATCTCAGCGGCACTCGCCGGGAGTACATGCCGCCTTCGGGACTAACAGTCACTACCGGACGGGTTAAATCATTCATTTTAAAGATTTTACTTCTGTTTCCCGACTGATCCACCGCGAAATAGCGCAAGCTCTGCCCACTATGCATTGTGAAAGGCTTCTGGTACTGGGTTGATGAGGTCGTAGGATCCGCCATACCGACTCCGTAGTACACCCTGCTCTCTTCGGTTGCCTCGAATCGTACCTCAAACACATCACTGTCGGCAGTCCCTTCTATCCGTGCTTTAACGGTTGGAGGCCGAATATCCAGAACGTATGCCACCTCTCCCGGTTCACTATGATTTCCCGCCCTGTCTATACCGATATACCGCACCGTTGACTCGCCGTTCCGGCTAATAGGTATACCTTCGGAATACACCTGTCCCGAATCCAAAGGAGATCTTCCGTTAAGTGTATAAAGAATTTTGGCGGGTTCCGAAACCGTAAATGTCAACGTAAACGGAGATGAGTATTTTCCAGAGGGTTTCGATGGCGTGACGACCGGGGCGTCGTGATCATATCGATACTCCCACACGAGTTTCCCGGACACGTTTCCCGCCTGATCGGTCGCGGCCGCTCGAACATAAATTCTCCCCTGATGAGGGACGGTGAAGGGACCGGCGTACACGTTCTCTTCGGCAGCGGCCGATTCATCAAGGGAGTAGGTGATTGTAGCCGAATCCTTTGTATACAATTGTATCGTATCGACACCCCTTCCGCGTTTGTGTCGGAGCTTTACAACGGGTGGTATGGTGTCCACAACGAATAAAGCGCTTTTCACTCTGGATTCCTGCTTGAATTCATTTCGGGCGAAAAACCG
Organism: uncultured Fibrobacterota bacterium; assembly: GCA_964346405.1. Classification (GTDB taxonomy): domain Bacteria; phylum Fibrobacterota; class Chitinivibrionia; order Chitinivibrionales; family CAYFVL01; genus CAYFVL01. The sequence goes on along the minus strand of CAYFVL010000138.1, from coordinate 7,112 downwards.
AACCAGCGTCCGGCCGTGAGGAAGATCTACCGGGATCGTATATTTTTTGAACCACTTTGTCGGCGCAAGGGGATCGAAAGTATAGTACACATCCGCTTCCGACGACGTCTTGAATGTGAACGAGACACTTTCGTTGAAAATCCCACCCGACGGTGAGATGGTCACATCGACACTTGAGGTATCCACGAAATACTTCAGGAAATGACTGGTGGTATGGTTTCCGGCCTGATCCACAGCGGTGACATAACCCGTGAACGAGTCCACAACCATGAATGCATTCTCGAACGGTATACCGGACCGATATTCGGTTCCAGTATGCCGAAACAGTTGACAGGGCTCTCCGGCCTCAACCACTACCATCACTTCCCGTGGGTACTGTCCGGGTTTGGGGTCGATGCTCAATGCCGGAGGGGAAGCGTCGAGTATGTACACGACAGAATCCCAAGCCGTGGTATTACCAATCGCGTCTTCCGCCTGGAAATAAACAACCGTTTCCCCCTCTTCAACGATAGTCAGTGGTTTTTCATAATCTTCCACCCGCTCGGGAATGTCGATTGCATACCGGATGCGGCTCAACTCGTTAGCCGTCAAGGTTACGTGAAACAGGCGATTGTGGTAACGTTGCCTGGGTTCTACATTAATTATGGGAGCGGTCGTATCAATCCAATTTGGTACGTCCTTCTCCTGTGCGAAAGAAGCGGCAAAAAAGGCAAGTATCCACACTGTAACGTAGGTATATCTCACGGCGTCGCCTCCGCAATTCTCGAACGGATCGCTCGTCTGATCTCCCGTTTGTGCGCCTTGGAACGTGCCGTTTCCCAGTACTGAACCGCTTCTTCGGGGAGTCCCTTGAATTCGCTATACATATCTCCGAGAAGCATGTAACCTTTATAGTTTTCGGGAGCGTGCTCCACTGCGTTTTTGAGGTAGTATATGGCCTGGTCGTACTCCTTGTTTTTTCCCTCGGTGAAGAGAGCATACATGCTTTCCCCAAGCCGCAGATATATCCGGTATTCGGAATGGAAATCATCGTCTTTCAACAGTTCCTCATACCGTGATACGGCGACCTCATACCAACCCATTTTCTGATAGAGATAAGGCACCATTAGCCGGATTTGTCGGTCACCGGGGATTTCGGACAGATAGTTTTCCGTAATCTGAAGAGCTTCTTCAAAACGTTCCTGCGCCATGAGAACGTCAATCAATTTTGTCATTGTTTCGGAATCGAGCGGATCAAGCTCCAGAAGCATACGGTAGTAGATTTCGGCGTCTTCCTCGGAATTCGTTCTTTCGGCGATATCCGCTCGAATCAGCAAAACATCTCTTCGTGTCGGATCGAGTCGCAGGACCTCGTCATACCAACCGGCGGCCTTTCTGAGTTTGCCTCGAGACAGATGGACGGTAGCGATGTTGTATGGAATGACCTCCTCTTTGCCGCCGGTCCTATCGGCCTTTCGATACGTTTTCAGCGCTTTTCGTTTCCTGCCCTTGAGAAAAAGGGTGTTTGCGTAATTATTCAGGCCGGCTTTCCCGGTCTGCCGTTCGATACCCGGGGCCTCGAGCATTTCACGGGCGGCATCCCTATCCCCCTTCTTCCATTTCACTACCGCCAGATTTACATACGCCGAAGACAGGTTGGGATCGACTTCCAGGGCCCTCAAGAGCAATTGCTCCGATTTTTCATACCATCCCATGTAGAAGTAAGTAGACGACAAACTTATCAGACATCCTATATCGTCCGGATCAACTCGGAGCGCCGCGTCGAGGACGCCGCGAGATTCCATGTATCGACCGGCTGATCGATAGGCCGTTCCGAGAGCGGCATAGTAGGGCAGATATCCCGGTCGATAGTTAATCAGACTGTTCAAAACGTCAACTGCCGCATTGTGGTTACCGGCAACCGAGTAGGCATGACCCAGAAGAAAATACGGACGTAAGTCCGAGGGCCCCATCGAGACGGCACGCGTTATCGCCGCAATGGCCCGTTCATACTCACCGGATTTCAGATAGTGATGTCCCTGTGCCGTCATACCTTCGGGACTAAGCTGTAAAGAGTTCGAATTCGATGAAAGGTAGGGTTCGGCCTCGCCCCCGGCTCCATACTCCACAAGGAAATGAGCGTATTGTCCGATTTCCACCGAAGAGTTCCGCGACACCGAAGCAGCCGTTCTGTAGTGACCAGCCGCCGATTGAAGACGGCCGCTCTTGGCATAAAGAGCAGCAAGACGGGTATGAGCGGGGACAAATGAGTTGTCCATCTTCACGGCATACTCGTATGCCGAAACGGCCAGACTCGGACAGTTGTTGAGTTCGTAACCGAATCCGGCGGCATACACAGGGTATGCGTCGAGGCTCTGCAAAACCAGCCCTCGGACCGCGGCGGAATCCCCGGCGCTACAATTTGTGCCGGCGAGATCCAGGATGCTGAAAACAGCGTCCACACAATGCTCAAGGTGATTCTTCCTGCTGTGAGTGCCGACAATCTCCTTTTTCCGAATCTGTTCACCGTCAATGCCGGCGATCCGCAAACGCAGCGTAACCGAATCACCTTCGGTTTGTACCAGCCCCCCAACCGCAAACAGCCAGTTCCACCGTCGGGCGTGTTCAAGGAGGACACTGTCGCCGAGCATTTTCGGAGATAATGGATCGGCCAGGTGAAGATATACCGGATCCCAGACCTGAGCCTGATCGAGTTTCCGCAGGGAACGATAGATAATATCGGGGACGGAGTGAGCATACCATGCATCGAGAGAGTCTACCGAGAGGTCGGCAAACGGCAAAACCGCGAAGCCGGTCCGTGCAAAACCGACCTGCGACGACATCAGGGTAACCAGAATCAGGAGCCGAATGACTTTGTTCATGCGCAGCTCTGCAATGTCCGAAATATTTGTCCGACAAATCCACTCAACATCGTCCCGTGCGCACAGGACGGCTCAGGGAGAGTCGATCTCAATATAATATTATACAATAAAGGGTTAGCGTAAGAACACCGCATTGAATAGTGCCTGTCCGAAAACCACATTCAGCGGGTTTCCGGAACAGGCACTAAACAGAGACGCTTCGGAAGACCGAAAAAGAACACGGAATACCCGCAAACACACTTTCCCAAACGGGATCATTCACTCAACTGATCCACCACATGAGCAGACCGGTAATGACCGGAACGGTCAGATTATCATTCAGTTCCAGTCGACCCAACTTAATGGGAAACAGCTCAAAGAGAGTGATGCACAGAGAAATCAACGCCGCCATCCACAAGGGTATTGAACCTCCCCAGGGCTCCAGAAGACCGGGGGCCAAGGGGAAAAGCAGATAAAACATGGCAAAACAGATCAGAAAACACCCGATTGAACCCTCGAGCGACTTCTTTCCGATACGAATGCGCCCAATACTCAATCCCACAAGCGCAGCAACCGCATCTCCCCAAATGAAGAGCGCAAGCGAAATGGCCGCGATCTCCGGAACATCCTGAAATACAAACGTACAGATGACAGCCGAAGCATTTATGTAGGTTGCCCCGGTAACTTTTCGCGACTCTTCTTCCCGAAGCATCGAGCCGAACACCCGGTTGAACCATTCGCGTATCGGCCCTCCGCGCAAGCGGACGTACTCGACCACGACGAATATCATGAGCGAAAATGAAAGGAGCACGAAAGGGACCAGCCAGGGTTGGGAATAAGGTCCCATTCCGAACCATTCGTGGACCCAAACAGGCGAATACAATATGATTGCGGGTACCAACAACCCCGAAAACCCGTGCAACACTTTTCTCTGAATCTCCGCTGCATTCAATTCCATTATCCAACCTCGGTGTACTGGTAAAAAAAATTCAATGATGACAAAACCGGCAAAACTTCTCGGATGAATACACTATCGTCATAGGCGTGGAACGGTGGCCGGTTTCTATGCCACATCGATAAAAATACTCGTTATTCCTTCAAAGAAACGGGATAGTCCCAGGAAATATAGGTATAGGAAGAGTATGTCGGTTCGATTCGGAGGATCAGAGAGCCTGTCGGGTTTTCTTTTGCCGTAAAATCGATGTAGTTTTCGCCCGAACCGAATCTCCTTTTCCGAACATACCTGATAGTGTCGCCGGAGGAGGGTTTAAAAAGATGAACGAAACTGAAAGCCTTTAGATCGACAGCCAGGCGGTAACGGTTTTCCCCCAGACTTCGCAGACTGTAGTCTCGTATATCGGTACCCATCCAGAAATACTGGGCGCCCTTTTCCTCGGCAACGAAGGTCTGTCCGTACCGTTTCCAGATCGCAATTCCACGCGGCTGGATGAACTCCTTTTGGTCCTTACCGTATGATCCGTATTCGACGAGGAAATCCAGATTATGATCGTATTTCAGGATACAGTGGTTGTCTTTATCGGTAATCCAGACATTGTGATAGTAATCCGTGGCGGCATACAAACCGCGTCGACCCTTGGGGAGCATCACTTCGGCGAGTTTTTGCCCCGAAAGAGTAATCTTCCGAAGACGCCTCCCACCGTAATCGAGGCAGAACACCACGCGTTCCGAATCGTAGTGACTCCAGGGATTCCTGCCGTCCGCCACCGCAATACCGACCGGTCCGTTTTCAAATGTAAGGCTTTCGCCCGATTGTGAGGGTATCTGCCTGAGAAATTTCCCATTGCGGGCAAAAACAGCAATGCGCCGATTTCCCGTGTCGGTAATGTATACGCCTCCGTCTTCATCGAGCGATACATGCGAAGGAGCGTTCAGAGACGGTCTCCCCTCCCCGCGTCCATCGAATGCGCGTACCCACTGCACATCTTTCTGGGGATTGAACAACTGCACGACTCTATTGTTCCCCGAATCGACCACGTACACGTTCCCCTTGGTGTCGCATGCAACTCCCTTCGGATGGAGAAACTCATCCTTGCCCGACCCCTTTTTCCCGTAGAGCGCCAGTCCCCACATCGAGGTATTGTAAATAATCTGGTGTCGCCCGGAATTGACTCCATATACCACGACCTCATCATCGTCGGCTTCTGTGGTTGTATCGTCCCGGGATTCCATCTTTGCCGTTGCCAACCCCTGAGGATCATCAAAAAAGGTGCGTGGACCGAAAAACATAAAAAGGTGGCTCGGAGTGGCCTTTGTGATGCCGTACGAATGGCGATATGGAGGGGGGACGAGCACCTCTGCGTTTGAAATCGACGACAGAATATACGCCGATCCGACCAGGAGAAAAACTTTCGCAGCGTTCATAATAATATCTTTTTGTACCGCGTAAGTAGCGATACACGTTCCACTCGGCAGCTTTTGTCGTCATCACCGACGGAGAATTGCTAAAGGACACGGTTCTTAGAATAACTACGTGGTGAAATTAATTCTATTATTGTGTCCCACGCCAGTCTGCTCGTTCCCGACTGCGAAGCTTGGGTCAATGAATTATTTTTTGGTATCGGCGTGAAGAACGCGTTTCACGAAGCGTATTCTCATATCGGCCACCGGGACTCCAATGGAGCACCGGTACGTGTCATGAAACCGGCTCTGGAAAGGGAACCAATGAAGCCTATCGTTCTCGCAATGGTTATCTGCGACTATTACTACCGCGACGCTCACACCGGCAAAAGCATTCTGTCGGGTACTTTCAATTCCATAAACAGCTCGGCATTTCCCTCAAAGCATGGGAATTGCGCGGTGTACGTTGCAATAACCGATGTTGCTCGGGACGGCGAACTGCAGCTCACCTTTCGAAAAGAAGGTGGTGATTTTTCCATGCCTCTTCCCCCGTGGAAGGTAAAAGGTCCGGAGAGTCGCCGATCAGTGGTCGAAATAGGTGGAAACATCAACGGCTTGCCTCTCCCTGAACAAGGGTATTATGAATTCGTAGTCACTTGGGACGGCGCCGAAATTTTTACCAGAAGACTACGGGCCATAAAAATCGACGTACCCCAGAATCCGTCGAAGGAGTCTGAGGTGTAATCCTTTCATTTCTCGTTTTAGATGATTCAATTTGCCGGATACCCGGCGCATTACCGGGAGAACACAAAATGGATACCGCTTCGATCCTCGCAAAACTGATTGGTCTTGCCCTGCTCCTATGGACCGTGTATTCCATAGTGAAACACGTGCGGGCAAAAGTGAAAACGCATCATGACACCTCACAGCCCCACCAATCCATGATAGAGCAAGTCCTCAACAATCTACTGCTGTACGTCTGGCTTCTGTTCATGCTTGTTTTCTCTTCAGGCATGATAATCAACAATTAGCCGGCCTTCCGTTGGACGTATAGACTCTGTTCCGGCACTGAAGTGCCGGGTATCATTGGTTTTACACAGCTCCCTCCCCTTCTTCCCCCGTGCTGATCCGAACCGCCTGTTCGACCGAATACACATAAATCTTTCCATCAGATCGAAGTCCTGTGTGCGCTCCCCTTTTGATAACATCAACCACGTTGTGATGGAGATCATCGCGGCAGACAATCTCTACCTTATGATGCGAAACGGATCGTTCGGTAGTGTCCATGATATGTACCCTCGACTCACCACGGGTTCTCCCGAAACCGTGAACGGCGTGGGTACTCATGCCAGTCAGGCCGTCGATCTCGTGGAGAAGCTCCAGTAGTGTTGGCCTGCTTTGACCAGTATGTAATCGAAGACGCCTTCAAACAGATGAAAGACAGGTCGACGGGCAGTTGGTGGCCAATGTACCATTGGACTGATTCAATGGTTCTCATTCACGGATTCTACTGCTCCCTGGCATTGCTGTTGCTCGCCCTTGTGGTTCGTAGAGTCAAAAAAGCGGGAATTCGGATATCGATCAAGCGGCTCCACGACAAACTGAGGGGGATTCGCGAAGTCCTCTTAGGCAGAATGCCGTGAGTTGATTGCGAAACCTGGGCTAGTGTACAAAACGCAAAGGGCTCCGTCGCTCCCGATAAGAGAGCGACGAAGCCCGATAGATCCTTGAGACCGTAACTGAACTCAAACCTAAGTTGAGCGATTCACTCGCGGAAAATCGCATCAAGTCCATGGCCGATAAGGCTTTCACCGATCTTGAACATACCATCTATCAGGTATGCCCTGCGATCGGTTCAAACCTTCTCGGCTCATGGACTCGCGCGCTTTCCTCGCTCAGAATCGCTCAACTTAG
>CAYFVL010000137.1:0-15376 GCA_964346405.1 uncultured Fibrobacterota bacterium | reverse complement strand
TACATTCCAACACGCATCGGTGAAAAACCCCGCGAACAACCAAATACAACGGCTATGATTGGGAAAGCAAGTGCGGAAGGTGGGTTCGCGGGTTCCATCCGCGGGAAGCGTTGGAAAGTCCAGGTGAGAAATACGGAGAGATAGTCTACAACTACACGCCCGATGGGACATACGCCACAAGTGCCAAAATGCAGGCCCTGGGTATCAATCAAGCCCTTACTTTTGAGGAGTCAATTGATCTTGGACTTACCAGAGTAGACAAGGGCGCACTGACCAAGAATGAAAAGGAGAAACTTTCACAACTGTCAGCTTCCGTGCCTTCGAAACGCGCTTCGGAATTTCGCGAGCTGCTTGACAATTGGGCGGCCACATGGTCGCAGACGCCGACACGATACAGCAGCCACACGCGTGACTACGCTCAAACCCCGGAATACGACGCCTTTATCGCATTCTGTCGGGGCGAAGGCAAGACCGTTTGGCCGCTCATCATCTCAGCGTTTGCAGATGATGGCAGCATATTTCTCGTCAATGCCTTGGAAGACGCGATCGGCCAAGACCGCTCGGGAGCTGTCGAGAGAGCCGACGAATCGGCAGGTGCTAACCGATACGATGAAGACGGGACACTGATCGTGTCGACTCTTCGTGGAAAGTGGATGGCATTCTGTAAAAAAATCCTCGAGGACGATTTCGAATAGTTGTGTTCGGAAATCGGTGTGGCACGCCTCCCACGGGAGGCGTGTTTTTTGAGCAGAAAGGAAACCTTTTGAAAACCAGGCCGTTCGGAATCTGCTGTCTCCTTGCATGGCTCGGACTTGTCCAATGGCCCTGCCATGCCGCACTTCCCGTTGTTTCCTCAGTGCATGTTCCACCTGACAATATCGTCCTTGACTCGGTGGCCGCGGGACGGTACTACTACACGGGGACGGCAAGCTATCGGCTGCAAGCAGATGAGGATTCTGTTCAGATCCATGCCTATTTGGAATTCGTGCCGTTCGAGAGGTTCATGATTCCCCGGCCGTTTGCCAAGGAAGTGAACCACCACCGGGTTCTGGGAGGTCATGCACGATTCAGACGAATCGACAGCCTCTGCACGGGAGATGTGGGCTGGGTTCAACCAGGTGACAGCCTCTCTTTTGTGTGGCGCTACTCCACAACCGACGCGAGCAATCACTGCCGTATCAAAGTAGGAGTCGGGAATCTAGTATACGTGAACACCAAGACCACTGACTACAAAGCGGGCGAGCAGACCTCGAGATTTGTCTATCGCTACAACAACCGAGGCCTTTTGGCCAAAACGATCAGCGATCATTTGCCTCCCAAGGTAGCCCTGTACAACAGGCATGGTCAGCTTCTGGTAGATGACACCACTTCACCGTTCGTTACCAATGCCTACGACAGCCTGAACCGACTCGTTTTCGCCCGTGAAGCTAATGAGAGTGGCGTGCACTTAAACTTTATCTACGGCTACAAATACGATTCTCTTTCACGAGCCGTGGAAGTGAGAGGCCTGAGGTGGGGTGCAACACCTCAGGCTCCCGGAATACCGTCCAACGTGGAGCACATCTCCTATGACAGTCTTTCCCGCATAGTGAATACGCAAAAGCAGGTCTCCGTGGAAGTGAAAACTTGCGCCCCGGTATATCACTTTGTGGGTGAATTGACCAGAGAATACTTCTACAGCCCTGGTTCCCTGAAGCCGGACAGCTTGCTCAGGATTTACACCGAAACGGCACGCGACAAAGTGGTCTCCCGAATCCTCAACAGGTACAGCTACGACCGGAACAGCCAACTCGCCCAGATCCACACGTTGGTATACGGGCTGGATGAACCGGGGGCGTGTTGGGGCCCGGAGGATGGTTCGGAGTCGGTATGGACACGCCTGCACGATTCTCTGGGTCATGAGTACCGTATCGAATCCAGGCACAGATCGTTTTCCGATTCAGCGTACACCGTATCGAGCGCGTTATGTCGGCGCAGGGACTACGACACTGAAGGAAACACTGTCGTTCAGTACGACTTCTGCGATGAAAACGAAGTCGTGGCCTGGCGTGCCGGCTACAACGAGTACAACCATATAGAGGTAAGGTGGGTTCCCTCCGATTCATCGGAAACGCCATTGAACCAAGCCATATACAGGTGGGAACTGCTCAACCTGGACACCCTGGAGGAGGTACTTCATGACTAGAGGCGTCCTGACCAAATTGCTGCTTTCGACAATCGCATTTCTTTCCATATCAACGATCTGGGCCCAGGAGAACCCATTCCTGGACGAATACGTTCAAAACCCGCTCACACCGGGCTACGGCATAAGCGACTATTTTGAGCTTTCGCCGGGAGAAATCGGGAATCGCGCGGATCGTCCTCTTCTTCCGCATGCGAACCGGGAAGAGCTTGCCGTCACGGTCAAGTCGGTTGGTCGCGGTTGGCTGATCTGCCTGTCGGACAGCAGACCGCTAACTTCTCCTCAATTGAGGATACTGGACATGGCCGGCAGAACAGTGTATCGAACTGGCGGAAGAGAGAACGGTGCAGCGGTAACCTTCAGAATCGTCCCAAAAGAAATGCCGGCCGGCGGAGTATATGTGGCAGTCGTCGGCGTGGGGCAGCAAACGGTGCGGGTACGGATACCGATACTGCGTTGACCCGACAGGATTCACGCTCCGATATCCTGCTCGTGAGCAATCCCGGACTTTCCCCCGACCGATCGGCTCTCTCTTCGACTGTAAGGAAAAAGGTCTACTGCGCCGGTCTCAGTTTTCTTCCGGGTACGATGAGCAATGCAGTATGTATCTTTGTATTACGCCGGGTTGGGGTCGGGATAGAGAGCCCGATCTGTGTTGAACCGACTGAAAACCGACGCCCGCCAACACAATTAGCAGGAGAAAATGCCCTATGCCGACCGATATAGAAGTTTTCCAGCAAACAATCGCCCATAAGCAACCGTCACGTCTGCTGTACGGCTTTGGATGTGTCGAAGATTTGAAACAACGCCTTATCGAGCATACGGGAACAAGTAACCTGCGCCGGCATTACGGGACGTTCAGTTGTTGGCGAACCGGCCCCAAGCGTCCGGAGAACTACGTTAAGCCGGATTACTCGAGGTACTGGCACAATGTGGAGCTTCCCGAGGGCACCACGATCGACGGCAACGGAATTGCGCATGCTCACGGAGACTATTTCCATTTTACCAGAATCATTTCGCCGCTTGCGAACGCCAAAAGCCTCAAAGAGATAGAAGAGTATCCTTTGCCCGATGCTTCGCAACTTCAATACGACCATTTTTCCGAAGTCAAGCAGAAAGCGATGGACGAAGGGCGTCCTATAGCGGTATGGGCCGGTCACATGTACGAGACGGCATGGGCCATTCGGGGCTATGAGCAATTCCTGGAAGACCTGATGCTTCGTCCGGATTGGGCCGAAGCCCTTCTCGACAAACTGTTCCACAACAATCTGATAGTGGCACAAGAGGCCGCTAAAGCAGGATTCCACGCGATCTACTGCGGGGACGATGTCGCCAATCAGAACTCGATGATGTTTTCGCCGGACATGTGGCGACATTTCATGCTGTCCCGTTGGGCAAAGGTGTGGATGGCCGCGAAAGAAATCAAGCCCGATATTGTGGTCCATTATCACAGCGACGGCAATATCCTTGATATCGTTTCGGACCTTATTGACGCCGGCGTGGATATTCTCAACCCTCTCCAGCCCGAGAGTCTTGATATCGACGAAGTATATGCCCGATTCAAGGGGAGAGTATCTTTCGACGGCTGTATCGGAACGCAATCTACCATGCCGTTTGGAACTCCGGAGCAGGTGAAAGAGCGGGTGCGGGAATGTGTTCGTAAGTACGGAGAGAACGGTGGTCTCATTCTTTCGCCGACGCACGTCCTCGAGCCGGAAGTGCCGATCGAGAATATCGAAGCGTTTGTGGAAGCCTGCCGGGAATTCGTGTAATGCTACCAGCGGGATACCCGGCTGATTGACGACATGATCGACAGATACACCGACTCGAACGCATCGAAGAGTTCCGGTTTTGTCCAAAATGCAATTCGAATGTTGTAGGTTTCCACCCGGAAGAAAAACTCGACAAACCGGAAGCCTGCATCGTGGTAATCCCATCGAACCATGGGTACGCCGGCTACGATCATTTCGGTAAGCCCCGAATCAACCGTAACCGTGTTTATGTCTCGTATACGATCGGCATATTCCCGTGCCGGGGTGTTGAGATTCGCCGCGATTCCGCGAACCCCCTGAGTTCTCTCCACGGTGGACCCGACAAACAGCAATTCACCTCCTTGTTCCTGAAGTTCCTCGGCAAATCCCCTGAGCCGTCCTTCCATTTCGTTGGGATCGGTGAAAATATGCCATTGCCCCCGAAAGGTAAGCGTAAAGCCGATCGGCTTATTCTGATATACGTTGTCTTCGTTGAAAAAGGAATCCGGGTAAAATTCCTTGATTGGACCGGCACAGCCCACGAGGAGCGCGAGTATCATACCGGCGAATGTCGGTAAATAACGAATTCCGTCCCGAGTTTTCGTTCCGGTCATGAGCGGGAGAGCTTTCTTCGATCGGGTAAACGAGAAATATTTGCGCCAAGCTTTCGAAGACGTTCGTCGATGCGTTCATATCCCCGGTCGATCTGGGCGATATTCTGAATCAGCGATTTCCCCTCCGCTGCCAATGCCGCAATAAGCAGGGCCATTCCGGCCCGGATATCGGGGGAGGTCAGCGATGTTCCGCACAATTTGGAGGGCCCGACCACCACTACCCGATGCGGATCACAGAGTACGATCCGACCTCCCATGTCGATAAGCTTATCGACAAAGAATAGCCGCGCCTCAAACATTTTTTCATGAATGAGGCAGGTACCACGCGCCTGTGTAGCCGTTACTACCATAATCGAAGTCAGGTCGGCGGGGAATCCCGGCCAGGGACTGTCCTCTATCCGGGGAATGGCTCCGCCAAGATCGTGGCGCATACGAAGAGACTGTCGGGCGGGCACCTGGATCAACTGGTTATCCGGATCTACATTGGTCCTTATACCCAGCCGGGCGAACTGAAACAAAATCATCCTCATGTGTTCCAGCGGCACTCCGCTTATGCCAAGCTCGGACTTTGTAGCCGCGGCCAGTCCGATAATAGAACCTGCTTCGATGTAATCCCCGGCAACGGTATGATCCACACATGACGCAGCTTCAGCGCCGTACACGGTCAGGATGTTGGATCCGACCCCTTCGATCTTAATACCGGCATCAACCAGGAAACGGCAAAGCCCCTGGACATGTGGTTCGGATGCGGCATTGGCGATAACGGTCTTTCCACGAGCCCCCGCCGCGGCAATCAAAGCATTTTCAGTGGCCGTTACCGAAGCCTCATCGAGGTAAATTTCGGCTCCCCGTAACCCCCGAGGCGCTTCAAGGACAAACGCGGTGCAGGTGATCCCGTTCTCGAGAACTGTCTTTTCGGTCCGGAATTTCGCCCCAAGGGCTTTAAACACCAGAAAATGCGTGTCGGCTCGACGTCTCCCTATACTATCTCCACCCGGTTGAGGAAGAACCGCACGACCGGTGCGAACAAGTAATGAAGACGCAAACAGTATGGATGCACGAATCCTGGCGGACAAATCCAGTGGAAGTTCCGAGGAGGTCGGCTCCCTGGCGTGAATCCGAACGGTTCCTTTGCGTAGCGGCCCAACTTCAGCGCCCAGAGCCCCGGCAATGGCAAGCATGGTGCGAACATCCCCAATATTGGGGATATTGCGTAAGGTTACAGCGGAATCGCACAGCAAGGCTGCCGCTATCAGAGGAAGGGCTTCATTTTTATTGCCACAAACCTGATAGTTCCCCTTCAGCGGTTTTCCGCCTTCTACGGTAAAGGCCGACATCTGTTCTCCTCGTATTTTTATCCGTCGGAACCGGCGTTACAAACGGATGGTTTTGCGGCTAAGGCGGCAGGGCATCAGGCCCGTCATGACCTGAACCCGACTTCGACAATCGACTCACGGCATTCCCCTGCTCAGACATTTTTTCGTTCTTCTTTGCCGAAACTCGAAAATATCCGGAATGTCGAAACAAATATATAAAAAAAGCGGGCAATGCCCTCTGATTTTTGATATATTTGTATAGGGTTTCGCAAATCCGAAACCCGCAAGAAGCTCTGTCCTGTTCATTGGCTTTGGTGTTTTTGAACCGAACACTAACTTTCAGGGAATTCTTCTTCGGGTAGTAAGTTCACGCCGCTTCGTGCGGACTTACGCACTATTCGAGAGAAAAACCACTCTTTTCAATAAGAGGGTTTCAAAAAAGGGAGCCTTTGGGCTGCGGCAGAGCTTTTTTTCCTCTACTGCTTTCCGTGTAGTATTTTCCGTTTTACTATTCTCCGATCCCCACCTCCGATTCCCCGGTGTGCCGAAGTGCCGTGGCAAATGCTCTTCATTCACCACCGCCCTAGCCGAATTCGACAATCGACTCACGGCCATTCTGCGTAAGCCGCGCGATTCGTTGTGGAAAAATGCTCAAGAACCGACCCAAACCGATGTATTGATTGTAAAGAAGAGCATTTGGGACAATAACCGGATCTCGACAACCGAATTTAACCCAAGTTTCGCAACCAACTCACGGCATTTCAGCATTTCGGCTTCGCTCACTTCGACACCTCAGTGCAGCGCTCCGCTCGGTACGGCGTTTCTCGACTGCGAAACTTGGGCTAATCGATTTTGACGAAAATAGCGACTGTCCGGAAAAACTCCTCGACTTCTCCGGCAATGCGATGATCCGAAAGTGAATTCCTTTTCAAAGGATGGTTATGCAGAAAAAACGAATGAAACCACCAATCAGTTCCGTCGCCTCACTCTTTCTTCTAATATATCTGCTCTTCGCCACGGGCCGGTTTCCCTACCACTCCTCGCTAGAAGGATCGACTCAGGATGCTCATTTCGTCGCCGCCGGAGTATCACGCCGCAAAGCTCCAAATCCCGCGGATGAATCGGAAACGATTGTTGAGATAGCGAAATCGCAAATCGGACGGGGGCCCTTCGGAGTCGGAAAGGATCTGGAGCACCCGCCGTACAGTCTTTCTCGTCAATTACGCAAAAATGAACAGTGGTGCTCCGAATTTGTATCCTGGGTCTATTGTGCCTCGGGTAACCCACTAAAAGGAGGACGTCACGGGTGGCTTATGAGAAACTCTCGGAGCCTTCGTCGATGGTTTGAGAGTAACACGTTTTTCGTACAACGCGAGGACTATTTCTGGCAAAACCATACACCCGGGCCGGGAGATTACATTCGCTACCACAACGATCGTGGCGGACATAGCGGACTTGTGTATTCGGTTGAAGACATCACGCTTGTTACTATAGAAGGGAACATCGGGAACCGCGTAGTGGTGAAGCGCCTCACAGATTGGCGAAATAGAGCCGACATCGACGGGATCGGCCTGAAAACGAAGACTTCAGCCGCGATATATGTCGAATACCTGAACAATCAGCGTCGGAGAAGGGTCCATGGAACCCGGGCAACCAGACCGCGCTCCTGATATCCGTCGGGAACCATTTCCACCATTCAATCCGACGAATTTCGAGCCGGCCACGATGTCGAGGTAATTAACAAGCAATACTCCCGTCAGGTCACGGAACTGGCCTTTGCCTTCTGTTTCTTCGATTTCTTTCAGAGCGACGGTGCGATTCATCATGGGTTCGGACCGCGTGGTGGACACGTATTTGCTGTTTGCCCGTTTACCCCGACCAGCCGGCACCGTCCTTGCGGATATTTTCCCGTGGATTGAATTGCACACTATGAAAGGAGATAATCATGAACAAGATAATGGCTCCGGTACTGATCGGCGGACTTCTGGCGTTTGGCTCGATAGGATGTCAGGGCGGACAAAACGGTGAGCAGGACGGCTTAATGGAGAACGGCGAAAACGGCTACTACGAAGGTGAAGAACGCGGGCTCGAACGGAACGGAGAGAACGGCGGCGAGTACGGCAATGGTGGACAGGATGAATGGCTTGGTGACACCGCCGACGGCATGGATACTCTTGACGGCATGGACACACTGGATCAACCCAACATGTAGTGCGCCGTTCGATTCAGTCACGGCGCTGTAACAGCAGGGGATACACTCCATGGCCCCGGGCCGCAACAGGAACTCGCCTGTCAAAGCAAGTCTTCCCCCCGATTGATACAATCGGGGGGAAGACTTATGCATACAGAGCTATTCGGCGTTCCCGCCACCTGCCGATATTGCACTCTCGACAGCATTTCGGAACAGGCCCCTCTTCTGATTTCCAAAAGATCGAATCGACCGAACCACGCCAACACGCCCGCCGGTTTTGATCAGGAGATCATAGCCGGGAACCCCACCTATTCCCCCGATACCTCCATCGGCACCGAAGAAGTAAATTCGAAACGTCAAGGATTCCGTCACATTTTCGAAACCGTTCATCGGTATGGTAACCATTTCTCCGCCCTTCGATATCGTATCAGAAACGATTTCGTTGCCCTCGGCAAACGAAAGTTCGCTACTGAACAATGCGTACTGTCGGACTTTCGTATCATTTTTGTTCTCGAGTTTTAAGGAAATCGAAGAAATATCCAGGGTATCGCCTTGTTCGGGCGCAATCGAAAATTCAAGGTAACGATTGGTATCCAATGCCTGCGCAAGAGTCTTCTCTTCATTGGCAAACGTAAAACCGCCGGGAGCCCCCCAGCTCACGGCTTTGACCCCGTCTCCCATAGTGATGTTTCCGCTGGGATCACCCACCGAAACTCCGTCGGCAAAATAGTCGGCCTTCGAGCTTCCCGTATCCCCCTCACCTTCAAAATCCCAGGCAATGAGCATGTCCGGCACAGTTACGGTAATGTCCCCGTTCTCCAGGGCTCCGATATCCCTCTTGCCTCTGGGAGCATTCCCCGCGAAATCGTAACGCACGGGACCGTTGGTTTGCCACTCGTACAGTTCCTCGATTGTGGTTGCGGCGTCGGCAAGAGTCCCTTTACAGACCCGCAAAAAATCAAGGGCTCCATAAAAGTAGCCGCCACCCTCGGCGCTTCGACCCACCACGAAATCGGACGTGTTCGAAAGAGAATTCGTTGCCGACAAATTTGCCGAAACTTGGTTTGACAATGCACCATCGACATAAATCCTCATTGTGCCCCCGACACGATCGACCTCGGCAAGCACATGGCGCCATTCACCATCATTCACAGGCTCCGCTCCCGAGACCTGCACGGCATTTCCGCCAACTGAAATCTCGAATTCAACCATTCCCGAGGGGGTCACATACAGGCGATATCCGGCGACACCGTCGTGCTTGCCGGCAACAATCCCATTTTCCGAAGGAGAGGTCTGATCGACTCTTAAAACGGCCTCAACCAGCATATTGCTCGTGTCGATATCCAGGGTGTTGCGGCGTTCTCCGGGAAACGTCGCCACCTGGTCTTCCCCATAAACAGGATTGTCCTTCTTGTCATATCCACCGGAAGGCTCCGGAAGTATCCAGTGCTCCATCGGCATCGTATTGAAAGCACTGGCTTTCAATACGATGTCTTTCCTCATTTCATCATCGGAAACGGACGCATACCGGTTCCCGTCGAATAGTACCGCGCCCTGAGTCCAGTCCTCGAGCGCGGAGGGTACGTATACCTCGGGTGTGGAGTCATTGAGCCCCAGTGTGAAGTAGGGAAGATATTCGTATGTTTTACGATCGATATGCGTTTCATCCATAAACCAATGATAGTCCAATATCTTGCTCGGGTCTTTGTCGTTCTTGTTGAAATGCCATTCGCCGACAGTTGCGGACAGCGCCCACGGAACAAAATAGGTGACCCCGTTGTTGTTGGTCAGTGATTTATCATTTGGGCGAAAATCCCCGCCGGCGATGCCCCCCTTGGTGTTAACCGGATCGGGCAATGTGGCGATTATGGGAAGATCCTGTTCTTCCCAGCCCAGATCTCCGTGACGGACAGGATATTTTTTCATCTGATAGGCCATGGTAATGATATCTTCGGCTTCGATATCCATTTCCGCCCCGACCCCCGCACTGTCGCCTTGTAGCGCAAGAACGCCGGCGTCGGCAGTACCGTGGAAAACATTTTTCCCGTACGCGAGGGTAGGGATACCGCGGATACCCGAGGAACCGTCGTCGTTCCCTCCGACAAGAGAGGGATTTCCGGTTCTGTTATTCTTGAGAAAATTCGCGCCGATCTCAACAAACAGATTGCCCAGTACATCGTTTCGATTTCCCGAACTGCCGCCAAGCCCGATTTTTGAGCGAAAAAATGTATTGTGAATGACCGGATTCAGAAAACCGAATACCATGAAATAGGCCGAGGTAGTACTGTGGTACGGGTCAATTTCATCGGTAGTTCGTTGCCATGTTATGTTGTTGAATGTATACGTTTTGTACGACCCATCGAGATAGATTGGATACGAGAGATTCCAGTCGCGTTTCGACCCGCCGTATCCTCCCGGCCAATGCCCTACGGCATTTCCCGAAATATTGCAGTATGCGTAAATCGGACCGCCCTGCCACAACGCCAGACCACCGTAATCATTGACCCCCAGAGCGGTGTTTTCCACTTTGTTGTGGTGAACCAGAATCCTTGTGAGGGGAACCACATACCCTCGGGCGTCTCCCCCACTCTTTCCGCCATGAATTACCAGCCCGGAGCCGAAACTGCGATTCACGACATTGCCGGCGACCTCGGCAGTCAATGGGTATCCGATATCGATTGCGGGGACATTTGATTGCATTACGCCATTGTGGCGGAAGCCAGTCTCATATGTCCGGTTTCGAAGAACATCGATATTCTCGATAATTCCGGCTGCATGCCACGGCTTGGTGGGAACATTCCTTTTCGCAACCACGTCAATGGCAGTATTGCGAATGTAAGTGAATTCATTATCACGAATGACGATGTCCTTCATTACATCACCTTCTTTGTCGGCCTCCACCTTTATTCCGTTCGACGCCACGTGATCGAAACGACAATTACCGACGACGATGCCGGTACAATTACCGACGATCGAGACGACACTTCCACTTTCGCCGAATTCTTTAAAACTCAATCCTGTGACCGATATGTGACTCAGATCGTTCACACTTACCGCGGTGAAGCACGCGGCGAGACGGACATCGGCTTGATTCGGGTTGCGATCTCCCGTCAACCGCACAAACAGACGTCTCGTCCCGTTCTCATCCCAGTAGTATTCTTTCGGAGAATCTAGGAACTGAGGAAGGTCTTCTATCATATATCGGGAGCCGGGTTTCACTCCCATGAACACGCTTTTGAGCACACCGGTTTCCGGGTTGTACTTCCCGGAGTCCACTTCATAGGGAATAGGTGTGCCCATGAAGCTCGTATATTGACTCCATACCTTACCCCCCGTGAAATAATCCGCCGGGAATCCCTTGAGGTCCTCGTCGTAGGGATGCGCCCACTTCCCTTCGTAATGACCGTCCCATTGATGCCAGTAATCCATGGCAAATGCTACGTGGGATTCCTGCCAATCCGGATCGCGGGCGACATGAAGGTCCAGCGTGGCCCCATCGACGACCTCAAAAAGCACCGCCTCACCGATTACTCCATTGCCGGGCCATTGGGGATGCCTGGGCCACCAATCGGATGTTTCGATAAACCAAACGTTTGTATGGTCCATTCGGTCGGGCACGTCGTCGGAACCGGCTTTTGTCCATTGTTCCGGAATACGCATCGACCCCGCAAGAACAGCTTCGCCACTTCCCCACGACGGATCGCTTGTCAACCTGATCGGCTCGTCGACCATTCCCGATTCATCAGCTATCAGATAGGGTTTCACTCCCTTCTCCAAGTCCCGCGGCTCGAACATGTGATAGGTCACCCCCCGCTTGAAAACGTAGGTAATCGATCCGGCGGCTTCGGCGGCAATATCCGTTGCACGCCCGTCCCAGGGATGATGCTTCCAGGGAGTTGTTTTGCTTTTGCCGTCGTTCGCGTCGTTCCCGTTCTCGTAATCTATGTACCGGACCTCGCTGCCTTTCTCGAATACAAAGGGCTCTGGATTCCACTGCAATCCGCCACTCTCTGATACGACCGCATGAGGTTTCTGCCAGGAATACTCGCGTGCGGCGACGGGCAGAGTTCCCAATATTAGGATCATCGGGACAGCCGCTGCCATAGCAACCTCACCGACGATAGAAATCCAGGTCTTTGGTATCCCATGAAAATGCTTCAGTAGTTTCATTTCCGGTCCTTTGTTTGTAGTTGCGCTATTCGTATCAACCACCTCGACATTGATCTACTCACAATTCTGCCGATCATCATTCCAGTCCGGATCATTGGTACTCAACCAGTCGGCCGTGGCGCCGTTGAGGTCACACAGTTTATTTCCACCGATCTCCAGTTCCGCGAGCCTGGTGATGTTCACGATCGACGAAGGAAGATTCGCCAGTGCGTTTTCGCCCAGATCGAGACGGGTCAAGGATGTTAGCCTGCCAAATTCTACGGGAAGACCGGTCAACTGGTTACCATGAAGCGAGAGTACCCGAAGACTCGTAAGGAATGGAAAATTTGCGGGGAGTTCCGACAAGAAATTCCGATTTGCATAGAATTCTTCGAGAAGAATGCAGCCGGTCAGTCCGTTGGCAAGGACAGACAATTCATTATCGCTCAAGTCAAGTATACGCAACGAATGAAGGCGTTCGATATCCTCGGGTATAGATGTGATACGATTCCCGGAGAGTCTCAAATTCTGAAGAGCGCTCAACGTAAAGACCTGCGAAGGCACGTTGGAAAGTCCCGTGTTTTCCATTGAGAGTTCGGCGAGGTGCTTAAGCCTTCCTATATCGTCGGGCAGGGCGCTGATACGGGTGTCACTGATGTCCAGTCCTCTTAATGCGTCAAGAGTGCCGACCACGTGTGGAAGAACTTCCATATCCGTCGAATCGAGCATCAGATAATGCAGTTCATCCAACTCGACCAACTCCGCGGGAAGGCTCGTAAGCGGGTTTGCTCCCAGGTCCAACGACTGCAAAAACGTCAAAGAGCCTATTGCAGAAGTTATTTCAGTTATTCCCAGGCTTCGCAGATTCAGACTTCGAATCCTGTTGTTCCACCGGTTGGTAACTGAACCCGGGTCGGCAATTGCCACGCCCTGTGCGTTGAGAAAAGCCGAAACGGCAAGAGAATCGGCCCGGTAATGCACGGGTAATCCGACACCCCTTACGATCGTTACGGCGGTATCCGAGCGAACCTCGACACTAATATCGGCGGTTCCCGTATGTGCGGGACGCGAACTCCCGATTCTTACGGTATACACGGTCGGTGGAAGATTGGAAAAACGTAGCGGCTCCCCCAAAACGGCCGAAGCGTGCTTGTTCAACCCGAGAATCGAAGCTTTAAGGGTAATCGACGAATCGATACCTTCCGGCAGGACCATGAGATGCAACGCCACCGTTCCTGAAGCTCGTTTCGTTCCGACCCACAGCTCTTCATCTTTTCCGTCAAGATTATCATAGAAAACTACACCATGACCGGAATCGATAAACGCTTCGAAAAGGTAGGTTCCCAACGGCAATCGACTGAACGCGAAGCCCCCCTGTTCGTTGGTATTGACAACATAAGACACATCGGCGCCTGTCGGTTCGTTCGAAGAGTACACGTCTTCGGCACTTCTCGCCGTAACGCCGACCAACGGAGCCGGAACACCTGTGCTGTCCAGAATCTGTCCCCGCACCGCCTGGGTTTCTATTCCTCCTCCACCTCCGCTATCCCCAATCTCCGCATGAGTGGGATTGGTCCCACACTGTACAAGGAGCGTCGAAACAACGCAGACGATCACTACGATCATATCTCGGACCGTCATAGCAGCCGCTCCTCGTGAGACGACCCTGAAAGCTCGGCAATCGGAAAAAAATTCACCGACATATGGTAGACACGATCGGGAACGGGTGTTTCATGGGCAAGCGAAAGCAATCGTTTGCGAAAGCATGAGATTTCCTCCCGGATTTTCTCTCTGGTCTCCGCGGAAATACTCAGTGTTACCGTCGACATATCTCGTTCTTCACGGGTGGTCGTATCGAAAGCGTCCTGCGCTCGGCGGAGCATATCGCAGTGAAATCGAACCATTGCAAGATTGTCGGTAGGGCCTGTCTTCCACATGCGTTGAACACGCCGATACTTCCCCAGCTCGTTTTCTTCGACCAGACCGGCCTGTACAAGAGACTTGAGTGCTCGTTTCACTTCCCGAACCCCTATCGCCGGTCGGATCATTGCCCCTAAACGCGGAATATCCTCTTCACCGAAATCCCCACATGCCAGAAGCTCGCGCAGGGCTACATAGTACCACTGATCGAACGCCTGATATTGACGAGGCGTGAGATTGGCCACTTTGGGAAGGCGCAGCTCCTTGAGACGGGAAAAATGCGTTGTTTTTTCGTCGTGAGTACGAGCCCGTTCCAGCCGAACGAGTGTTCGGAAGTATTCGGCTTCACGATTTTTTAACCCCAGAAGCGGAATGAAATTTTCGGCAAGTTCAAGACTCAAGCGACGAGTCCCCTTCAGAATCCTCGAGAAATATCCGGAATCGAACCCCACTTCCTCCGCAATCTTACGATGTGTAAGCGAATTGGCGCCGGTGTTACGGGATTGATAGAAATCCCGCAGGAATGATCGGTAATCCAGATAATTATAGATTGATTTCATCGAGAATGCCGAAATACTGCCGTGGATTGAGAACACCCGCGGAGCGGACTGCCCCGGTTACAGATCAAACAGAAAATTCGTCCAGCCCGGATGCGTTATGGAACCAATATACCTCCAAATGGATGAACGTGCTATTTTTTCCCATTTTTTTGTCATCACTGAGTCAGCAGAAAGTGACCTCTTTTATGCCCTAAGTAACTGTTTTGAGGCAAAATACATAACTCTTGTACGTCTACCTTCTACATAATTTCGATACAATTTGGCAGCAAGGCAATGGCTGATATCGGTATGAAAAGCCAGTATCGAAGCCTGTGTGGGGGCGATAATGGCCGACGCAGGTCGGCCGACTCAAAAACGATCGCTGCTTCATTGCCAACCGACCCGGCTCAAGTTGCTATATTTCTACTACCTGAGTTGAGCGATTCTGAGCGAGGAAAGCGCGCGAGTCCATGAGCCGAGAAGGTTTGAACCGATCGCAGGGCATACCTGATAGATGGTATGTTCAAGATCGGTGAAAGCCTTATCGGCCATGGAGTTTTCACTACCGTTCAGCTACTTGAGGTATTCCGGCTTTTCAGCCGAACCTGATTGTAGCCATTTGTGTGGTGATGCGGTTTTCCGCGAGTGAATCGCTCAACTTAGCCCAGGTTTCGCAGTCGAGAGCGAGCATTATGCGTAAGATGTTGTGCGAGA
>CAYFVL010000136.1:0-15387 GCA_964346405.1 uncultured Fibrobacterota bacterium | reverse complement strand
AAAGCCGACTTGAGATCAAGCGAGAATGGAGAGGTTATTTCGTTACGACTCCTAAAGAAATAGTTCGATTCCAAAGATAGATTTAGTACCGGCATAGAAGGGAATTTTTTGTGGGAAGATCGATCAATCGTAAAAATTGCGGCATCTTTGGTCGACCGGGACATATTTTGAGTGTGTGAAACAAATCCCAAGATCCTCATTGTCGGCTCTGAGCCGCGCAATTCTGTTATTCTCGTTCACCGGATTCCTGTTCTGTGCATTCAGTCGTGGACAGTCCGGTCCGGTAGTATACGACACGACCAAATTCATTTCTCTGGGTTCCTCTGCCCGGTTCCTTGCAGATACCCTCAACCGTACGATCGAAGAAATCGCCGCAGACACCGGGTTCCATGAGGTTAAACAGCCGACGCCCAATTTCGGATTCACCCGGTCCGCGATATGGGCTCGATGCACCTTTGTGGACAGTTCCCACGAGAAACGTAACTGGGTTCTCGAAGCCGGCATACCGAGTATTCATCACGTGACCTGCTATTACAGAAACAGCTTCGGGGAATTCGATTCGTTGCGCTCAGGGCTTCTCGCCCCCACTTCCAGGCGACCGCTTCCGTCACTCAGTCCCGCATTTCCGCTTCCAACGAAATCCTCGACCACTCGAATCGTGTATCTGCGCTTTTCAAGCCGTACTCCCCTGATGCTTCCGCTGAGTTTGTATTCCGGGAGATTTTTTTCGTCCCATGACAATCGCATGCAGATTTTCGTCGGTTTCTATCTTGGGGCGTTATTTATTATGGCTCTTTATCATTTATATTTGTTCGCATCCCTCAGGGATCGGAGTTATCTCTATTTCACGTGCTTTGTCCTGCTCTTTGCCTTTGGTCAGATCACTGCGGTATATGATTTTACGCTGGGGCTGCTCGGCGATCATTTTATCGCACGTTTTCTCCCTTATACCCATGTGATCAATTTCGGCGCGGCCCTGTTCGCCATGCTTTTCTCCCGCGCAATGATCGCTTCATCGCGTTTCGCACCAAAGCTGGACAGGTTAATACAGGGATTCGCGGCTGTTGCGCTCGTTCTTGTTCCTCTCTCGCCCGCTCTCGACTTTATGCTGAAGGAGCGATTGCTTGTACTCCTCAATATTTTCCCATCGATCACGATAACCTTCGCCGCGCTCCGCTCCATTTCTCAGGGCTACCGACCGGCCGCGGCTTACTTGATTGCGGCATTCGTAACGATTCTTGGATTGCTGATCTATAATCTGATGTATGGATTCAATGTCTTTCCTTTCCATCCAGTACTCTACTTTGTGCCCAATTTGTCATTTCTGACCACAATCGTTCTGTTTTCGATTGGGCTTGCCGACCGGATAAACAGTATTGAGCGCGATCGGGAACGTGCGTCGGCACTCGCCCTCAAAAACATGCGACACGCCCTGAGCCTTCAGGAAGAAAAGACAATACTTGAACAGGAATTATCCCAGGCTCGAAAAATGGAGGCCCTGGGACGGCTTGTGGGAGGTATCAGCCACGACCTGAAAAACATGCTCACTCCGATGTATGGGTATGCGGAACTTATCCGCCGGCGGTCTGAAGACAATAAACAGGTACGAATGTTCTGCGATCAGTTGCTGACGGCCGCCGGCCGCGCACGGGAGTTGACTGGAAATCTACTGAGCTTCAGCCACAAAAAAGCATACGCTTGTAAGCCGGTCAATCTGGAAAAGTCGATTACGAATGTTATCGATCTTCTGAAGCACTCGGTCCCCAAAGATATCGAACTCTGTCGCGTTTTCACCGTCGAATCACCATACATTCTGGGGGATGCCGCGCAAATCGAATATGCGCTCCTCAATCTCGGCCTCAATGCGCGTGATGCGATACAAGAGAAATCGGGCAGGATAGTATTTGAAACCGGACGGAGTCGAATTGGTGAAAAAAGCATGGCTCGTATACGTTTCGATGCGGAAATTGGCGAGTACTTCACCATAGTGGTGCGCGACACCGGGGCAGGCATGGAACCGGATGTGGTCGAGCATATTTTCGAACCTTTCTTCACCACCAAAAAACAGGGGGAAGGCACCGGGCTCGGCCTGGCCGGCGTTTATGGGTGCGTAAAGAACCATAAGGGGTGCATCGAGGTCGAGAGTATGCCCGGAGAAGGAAGCCTGTTCACGCTTTACTTTCCTTGCCCCCAGCGACAGGTCGGCAAAGAAGCAAACCTGTCTTTCCCCATTTCATCAGGTAAGGGAAGGATTCTTGTGGTTGATGATGAAGAGTACATTTGTGAAATCGCAGGCGAAATCCTGGTCGACCTGGGGTTTTCGGTCGATAGTTTCACAGACGGCTATGAAGGCCTCGAATATTTCAGGGCTAATGCCGGTCGTATCGATGCCGTTTTGCTCGACATGATGATGCCAGGCATCCGGGGCGATCAATGGCTCGAGAAAATTCGGGTCGATCACCCGACAATGCCGGTAATCATAATGACAGGATACAGCGAAGTGGATGAATTAGCCGCCGCACGAACACTGGGTATTTCGACAGTTCTGGAGAAGCCTTTTGAAATTCATAATCTGTCACGTGCCGTTACCGAGGCGCTGAGAGCCGCGAAGAATCGTTCGGCCCGGGTATAGCGCTCAAGAGTTCTGCGTGGCACACTCATCTGTCATGATGAATAACAACCGGACATGTTACGGGCAAGACAATCACCGTGGAGGAACATGTGAAGCACCGACTCGCCACACTTGGGGATTCTCTCACCATGGGATTTGTAAATGGTGCCGTTTACAACACCCGACTGGCCTACCCAGCCATGCTTGCCGAAGCGTTAGGAACCGAAGAAAGGTTCAGGACGCCTGTTTTTGATAACGACGATGGGACAATCGGCGGGTTACCTCTGAATCTCGAGACGCTTCTGCGAATTCTGGACATCAAATACCAGGGGAAACTGCCTCGTCGGCGCATTCCCACAATCTTCTGGGATATCAACTCTCATATTGACCGGGTGGAACGACACTGGGAACATGCCGAAATCCATCCCGATCGCGTGTGTCATAATCTTGCCGTCTTGAGCCACACCGTACAGGATTCCTATCGTTTATGCAGGGATCTTTGCCAAAATGCCATCCCCGAACCTCGCAATCATTTTTTCTTTCTCAGGCAACTGCCCGAAATGCCGGTTTATCGAGCCACTCTGGCAACTTTATGTCGGCATATGCCGGCCGGAAGCCAGGTATCGAATCTCGGGGCACTCGCCGAGGACGGCGGCATAGAGAACGTGATTATCGGTCTGGGCGCGAATAATTGCCTTGGAGCAATAATTGAAATGAAGATAACCTTCTCCAGCGAAGCGGACATGTACCGTTCTCCTCACGAACGTACCTGCAATCTCTGGCTGCCCGACCATTTCGAGCAATGTGTGCATGAACTCGCAAAACGACTCCAGAAACTCAGGATTGGCCGAACGTTTGTCATGACTGTTCCCACGGTCACCATTCCACCAATTTCACGCGGATGCGGAAGCAAAGACGATACTCACTACGAATACTATACTCGTCCCTGGATCTGGGATTCAGCCTTTGATCCCGACAAGCACGCGCATTTGACTCGCCGGCAGGTGCGACTTATCGATGAATTCGTACAGGAATACAATCTTGCCATTCGTCGAATTGCACAGCGGTTCGGTTGGCACATTATCGACCTGGACGCACTGTTCCGTTCACTTGCATTTCGCAGGAGTGGCGGTAATCCATCGTATACATGGCCGCGCAAGGCTGTCGAAGCACTTCGAGCGAACCCGTCTACCTCATACCTTGCACAAACGGAAGATCTGCGGCTGGATACCCGATATATAAGGTTGTGGGACGGAAATGTACAAAAAACCGGAATTAAATGCGGAGGGCTTTTTGGCTTGGACGGAGTTCATCCGACCACAATCTGCTATGGTCTTGTCGCGGAATGGATTCTGGATCATCTGAGGGACCATGGGGTACGAAGACCGGACGGCGGCATTCCCGAATTGAATTGGTCCCGGATTGTCGAGGGAGACACTCTGGTAACCAATCCACCATCGGTGCTTCGCGACCTTCGAAGAGCACTGACGGTACTCTCCTCGAAAACAACCGGTAGTGCGCTATTTCAGCTTCTTGAGCGGTTCAAGAGCAATGTTTAGCCAAATTTCCGCAGCCAAGAGACGCCGTCCCGAGCGGTGCGATGTGTTGCGCTGCACAGAGGAATCGAAGTGAGCGACCACCCGGTAATCGGATCTCGAGCTGCGGTAATCAGGCTGTTTAGAGTCGTCTGTATTATGCCGGTTTTATATTATATAAACAGGGCACCCATCGGTCCCGCACCGCGAGAATAAACTCCGAACTCGCTTGAACGGTTTTCCGGAGCGGATATCGGTTTTTCCACGTTCACACTTTGGAGAACCACGCACGGAAATACGGACACAAACGACAGGAACTCATGAGCCAATCCTGGCTTAAACGCATAAAAATCCCAAAAGGAGGATTCATGACCGTTAAGGTATTCCTCAATGAAGACGAATTGCCGCGGCAGTGGCTCAATCTCGGTCCAGCACTTCCAGATACACCGCTTCCTTACCTGGCCCCCGACGGCTCCCTTGTGCCGGCCGAAGCATGGGGACCCATTTTCCCCATGAACCTTGTGGAGCAGGAATACAGCAAAGAACAGTGGATCGACATCCCGCGGGAAGTCATGGAGATCCTCTATCGCTGGCGTCCGGCGCCGCTTCGACGGGCGGTCTATCTTGAAAAAGCGCTGGATACCCCCGCCAAAATTTATTTCAAGGACGAAAGCGTGTCACCGGCGGGAAGCCACAAACCGAATACCGCCATCGCCCAGGCCTGGTTTGCCAAGCAAGCCGGGATAAAAACGCTTACTACCGAAACCGGCGCCGGACAATGGGGCAGTGCGTTGAGCTTCGCCTGCTCGATTGTGGGCCTCAACTGCAAGGTGTACATGGTTCGGATCAGTTTTGATCAAAAGCCGTTCCGCAAATTCATGATGCAGACCTGGGGTGGAGAGTGCGTCGCTTCACCGAGTCAGGAAACCCGGGCGGGACGCAGTTTTCTTGAGAAATATCCGGATACCCCGGGAAGCCTGGGGATGGCTATCAGTGAGGCTATTGAAGCCGCGGTAAGCGACCAGTCGGGTGAAACAAAGTACTCGATCGGGAGCTGTTTGAATCATGTTCTGCTGCACCAAACAATTATCGGACTCGAGGCGAAAAAGCAACTCGAGAAGGTCGGTATCGACAAACCCGACGTGGTTATCGGTTGCGCCGGCGGTGGAAGCAACTTTGCCGGCCTTGCCTTTCCGTTTGTCCTCGACAAGATTCACGGGAAAGAGATCGAAATCATTCCGGTTGAGCCGACATCATGTCCGACTCTGACCCGAGGTCATTTTGCATATGACTTCGGCGATACGGCCGGCACCACTCCGCTGGCCGCCATGCATACCCTTGGGCACAATTTCGTTCCGCCGCCGATACATGCGGGGGGACTACGGTATCATGGTATGGCTCCGCTGGTCAGTCAGGCTGTTGAGGAAGGCCTTCTTACACCACGGGCGATTCACCAGCTCGAGTGCTACGGGGCAGCCACCATGTGGGCTCGCACCGAGGGATTCATTCCGGCACCGGAAACGAGCCACGCTATTGCGGCAGTGATTCAGGAGGCAAAAAAAGCTAAAGAGGAAGGAAAAGAAAAGACCATTCTTTTCAACTACTCCGGGCACGGCCTCATGGATCTGTCGGGCTATGCGAAGTACTTTGCCGGTGAACTCAGCGACTACACTCTGCCGCAGGAAGATATCGACAAGGCGGAAGCCGATCTGGCGGGATTGCCTAAGGCCGAATTCAAAAAAACTTGATGCGCCACCGATCAGAATGGAATCCCCGTCGGTGCATGCCGCGGGGATTCTTTTATTGAGGATTTGATATGGATACACAACACGACGAACGCAGTCGCCATTGCCCGAAACTGGGGCATCAAATCACATTCTCCTACTGCCGTCTTCCCGGCATGGAAACTCCGTGCGGCAAGATTTACGACTGCTGGTGGGAGGCGTTTGATATTACCACATTTATGAAAGCGAATTTTTCGGAAGAGGTACGCAAAAAAGTGACGGCTCCCCCACCGCCCAGGGCCATGTCTCTTCTCGACATCATGAAGCAGGCACAGGAGCGTGTACGACGGGCGGAAGAGCGGGATGAGTAGCAAAAGTCGGTCACTCGAAAATGTAGCTCCAGTTCTCTGGTAAACTATGCGGACCCGGTTAGCCCAAGTTTCGCAATCAACTCACGGCATTCTGCGTAAGCTGTTGCACGATCTTACGCATACTGCTCTACCCCATCGCTCCACTCGGTACGGCGTCTCTACACTGCGAAACCTGGGCTAGAAATAGAAAATGTCGTAAAGTCCCTCCAGATCCAGTTTCTCAATCCGATGTCGTACCGCTGCCGGCGAACGCCCGAGTTCCTCGGCTATATCGATAATGTCAGTCTGATGACAGAACAAACTTTCCAGTCGTTCGTCTTCATCACCACTCCACGGTTTGCCGGAATTCGGTCGTTTCGGTTTTCGACCCTTTGCGGCTTTCGGCTCCGCCCGTTTCTGTAACTGTGGGGTTTTCTTTTTGCGACGCTTCGGCTTGATAACGTTTTCAAGGGAATGCAATGAAGCCGGGAATTCCACGTTACTCCGCGCGCGTGTAAGCGCGACATACAAAATGTTCACTTCCTCATTTAGTTCGTTGATCGGAGGCGGTGATTTCGATTTTTTCTCGGACAGTATCGAGACGATCTTCTCCTCGGTAATAAAGTCGTCCGTTAAATGTACGGAATCGTACTCAAGCCCTTTGCAGCGATGAACCGTTGAGAAAATCCGGTTTGCGGTATGACGTTCATCGTCTTCCACATGACAGGTTCGAATGCGCTTAAGAAGCCGCGGCAGACGTCCCTTGAATTCCAGGACCAGTTCGATGATCATCTGCAGTTCGTAATCGGAGCTTTTCGAGGCATACTCCGCAAGATCGTCGATCGATTGCATGCTCTTCACCACCGGATCGCGAATACTATCCCTGTTGTCCAGATGCAGATTCAGTACGTCATACAAGGAAGCGCCGTCGGCGGCATAGGCATAACTACTCAAATTACCTTCGAAATAGATTCTGGAATGCGGCTCAATTTCGACCTGCTCGACGGCTTCCCTTAGCAAGGAGAGGTTCGTACGGGCAAGAGCGGCACGTGTGCGGACAGGGCCTTTCTTTCCGACCCCTTTAATGGAGATTTCGGGCACCTCCAAGCCGAGTAAGCGTTTCCAGGTCAGCACCTTCATGGCCACATTGGCGATCGATTGATCGAATCTGAAGCTGGTAGTCAGACTTTTCTCCTGAAACTCGACGTTGTGCAACGCATTCACCGCATGACGCCACCCGTATATCTGCTGGTGAACATCCCCGACAATAATACGACACGCCTTTTGTCGAAGAAAAATATCGAGCATCACCGGAGAGGCGTCCTGCCCCTCGTCGAAAAGAATGATATCATACGGAAGGTTTGGGTGACTGAGCTGGAATTTTTTCAGGTAAAATTCGTGAGTGCATGCTATTTCCCCCTTGTTCATCTTGCCCAGAAAAAGGCGCGTCCCGTAAAAGATGTTCTCGAGGTGCTCTTCGGCAAACTGCGCCGCATCGGAATCACCAACCGTACCGAGATAATCGAGCTGAGAAACTTTTTCGGTTGTGTTGTTGCAAAACAGCGTGGCCAGTTTGGCAATATGAGTGGCTATAAGGAGCGCGCTGTGCGGTTCTCCCCTCACACCGCGAATTTTGAGGATTTTCACCAACTCGTGCGACCGGTATCCCGTGGTCACCTTCCATCGATATCGCGGAATGATATGACGATACGCAAGTGAATGGGCGGTCTGGACATCGACACGCGGCAACCCCGCCTCGGCAAATTTCCGCTGCGCCTCAAGACGAACCGATCGGTTGAACGCAATATATAAAATGGATTTCTCAGGTGAGCGGGCGCGCGCATACTCGATGAGCGTCGTGGTTTTCCCACTACCCGCAACGGCGTTGATTTTCAGGTCGCCGGTACTATCGATGATTTCTTTTTGTTCGGGAGTGAGTTGCATAAGTTTTTGTAGGTGCCCACGGCCGCGCATCGGCAAGCTTCTACCAGAGGCTACGTTCAAAAGATGTAATCAAAATACATAATCGTGAACGGATCGGGTAGACGGTAGTCCCGATTTCGGACATCCAGCTCGAGAAAAGCGGGGCAAATGGGGTCGGGCCTGCGGATTTGCTTATAATTCAGTGACTTACAGGACCCACAGGGCTTTCCGGAGTCCAAAAATCAAGGACTTACGCGCTTTTTGTTTATCGTGCCATCAAACGAGGAGGGAACTGTTGCCTAACGGGGCTGAGTGCAACAGCAGGCAGAAATCTCTGTAGGTCATTGATTCCGTCGCGGTTTCGTCACCTCCGTGTAAGTAGTTGATTTACGGTGAGATCTGTAGGCCCGACCCGGTTTTCTGGCACTTGGCAACAAATCCGGTGTCCTCCTTAAACAGTCCTCCGACTTCTCCCCCAATAAACCCAGTCAACGAATCCACGAAGCATATTGCATGTGCCTTGGAGTAAACGAGTGAGTCCGGCTCAAATACCGTCCAGGTACCCTCACTTTGCGGATACTGGTGGAAGGCGACCGACGATTTTACAAAGAGAGTAACTACCACAGTGACCCACCTCTTCAGTGTCATAACTGGCTTTCCTTTCAGGGTTACGGCCGTGTTTCAACAATGCTTTCTTTAGGCGACAAAGTCTCGAAAATTCCGATCCGAACCCGGGTGGCCGGACCACCATGCATGTTCAATGCGACAGCTTGTCCAAAATATCCAGAGTAGACTGCGAGTCCCAGGTTAGAAAAACCATGATCTCATGACTCCGCCCGATAATTCGCATTTTGATCCGAATCTCGAAGGAACATTCTACCAAAGATTTCGCGACAATGCAATTCCATTCGGGGAAGCTCATGCAATGCATTTAGATACAGGTGCCAATTTCAAGTGATTCACGCACATTCGTTCCAATTACGGCCCGACGTTTGACTTGTCCATTGCCGACGCAAATGCAAGAATTATGGTTCGAAATGCCAACGGAACAAATATTGCTTATATTGAGGCTTCTGTCGGCGGCGATTTCCAGCATACCTGCGATATCGACGGCGCAGGAACCGTAACCGAGGTTAATTAACTTATGGAATCCGCGCCATAGAGAGAACTGAGATGGTAATCCAAACGCTGAACAACGGACTTACAAGGACAATTCTGCCTTGTGGCGTACTGCCTTGATACAGTCCATTTTTTGAACGAACCATAAAGAGGTACGAAATGCTCAAAAAAACGGCACAGGTCCCCCAAAAAGAAAAACACCTGCTCCCGACGAGGATAATTGGAAGATTTGGCGCTCTGTTGTATTTCTGGACAATTGTGACCGCGAGCATCGCACAATCCACACCAAAGGACACTAACATGATGCTTTTCGAATTCGGGCCGGAAGCTAATCTTGATGCCTGGCGCACGGTAAACGACGGTGTCATGGGAGGCGTCTCCCGGAGTGTGTTCATGCGGGAATCGGATTCCACCGCCGTATTCAAAGGGAAGGTTTCGCCGGAAAACAATGGAGGTTTCGCCTCGGTGCGAACAACGTTGGCAGAGAACCTGTCAATGGGATGTGCAAGCCTTGCGATACGGGTCAAGGGTGACGGTAAGACTTATTCACTCCGATGTCACACCGATGATGGATTGGGGGGCGTGTCCTACGATGCCCCTTTCACGACCGTAAATGACCAATGGACCGAGCACTCCTTCTTGTTAACTGATTTTGCACCGGTGTTTCGCGGACGCCCCGTTCCCGATGCTCCGACCTTGCGGTCAGAAAAAATCCGACAAATCGGATTTCTTATCGCAGGTAAACAGTTCGGACGTTTTGAGCTAAGTATTGATCATATACGGTGCGCCTACGAGATATCGAATACGGACGAATAGACTATCACACATGGCCCCCCGCTCTCCCCGTCTCTCAAATGGGGTCGGGCCTGCGGATTTGCTTATAATTCAGTGACTTACAGGATCCACAGGGCTTTCCGGAGTCCAAAAATCAAGGACTTACGCGCTTTTTGTTTATCGTGCCATCAAACGAGGAGGGAACTGTTGCCTAACGGGGCTGAGTGCAACAGCAGGCAGAAATCTCTGTAGGTCATTGATTCCGTCGCGGTTTCGTCACCTCCGTGTAAGTAGTTGATTTACGGTGAGATCTGTAGGCCCGACCCGGTTTTCTGGCACTTGGCACATCGCCATTTATCGGACGGAACACTAGCCGCTCATGGTTATCGGATTAGCTCCACCCGTCACGTAAATCAGTTCCTGATATTTCCCCATTGAGGAACCGCTTAAGCAACTGCTCGCGCTCCGGGGGCAGGTTTATTCCGTTGATAACGCCGTCATGAAATGCATTAGGCAAAATGCACCAGAGCGGTCTCCCACTTGATGCGGGAGTACCTATTCCTCCGGTGAACCATCTCATTGCAAGCTCTGGGCTGTTATCCCACTCGAGTGCTACCACCGCCCAACGCTGAGACAGATCTTTTCCGACACAAACAAACGGTCCGCGACAGCTCTGCTTGGGTGAATTCAGTTTCAGTATTTCGTTGTCATCTTCCAGAGGGAACTCGTTTCCATACATACAGTTTCTCCTTTCAAGTATTCTTAATTTTGCGAGTCATCCAGCATTTGCATGGATACCTACTAGCTAGTGTACCGTCCGACAATTGGCAACGCGCTCTTCCCGGCGCTCGAATGTGATGAATTTCACAGTGTATATGATCATTCTCGGGAGCGAGAGTATCGGCATCGAAATGTCTGTCAAGTGTCTGCGTATGTCCACGTGCGGCTACCCCGTGTGAATTGTCCGGTACACGGCGTGAAGCAGGTCGCTTCGAATTTCGGTGAAAACGGATCCGATATGACGTACGGGTATGAATAGTTCATTCTGAACGTCTCCAAAGAATGCAGCGTTGAGGCAGTCGGTCGCTTGTTCTTTTTGAGCTGGGGTCGCTGTTGGAACGACGTAGAGCGATGGGTTGCCCGTGGGAAGTCGCGAAAACCTCACGCATCGATACAGAGCATTACGCTTTCGACAACCTCGACCAACTGATTTTTTGAAGTAACACCCAGTTTGCGGACAAAACGGTTCAGCGAAACGGATTTCACTTGGGAACCGTCGGCAGCCGATTCTTTTGACAATCCGTTCTTTTCCGTGGGGGTAAAACGCGTAAACCATGGCACAGTGGCTCTCCATTTTTGCCAATTTATGAGCGGCACTACGATTTTCAATCGTAGTGCACTAATGGAATCGCTGCTGATCACGATAGCGGGCCGAGTTTTTCTGATTTCATCACCGGTTGTTGGATCGAACCGTACCAGCCAAATATCACCTCTACTCGGAGTGACTTCAGTCTTCATGCAAGTCCATCACATCTTCCACTACCAGTTCCGGATTGCGTTCGAACTCTTTGGCCGTCAACTCAGCAGCCTTGCGCAGGACCCGGTTCCGTTCCGCTTTCGATTTGTTTCCAAGGTTTACCGCGCTTGTTCCAAACTCCTTTCTGAGTTCTCCTGACAATTCGGGAAACAATTCCGATGCATTTCGCAGACTCATCAAATCCTCTGCGACGGCACGAACCAGAAGTTGTCGTAGCCGCGAGGGGTTCTCATTTCCTCTAAATACATCAGGTTCTCTCCTGCGCCACCCTCGTCTAGCCAGTTCTATCCGCAAAGCGGTACACGCCTGCTCTCCGACAATGCCATGCACTCTTGCGGCATACAGGAGCGCGGCAACGCTGATTCCGAATTTTTCTTTAATGTATAGGAGCTCCGGCAAAAAAAGATTGCTTCTCTTTGCCCCCAACTCTCCTTTCAGCACTTCGGGCGGCATCAGGAACGATGAAGCAAAACGATGCACGGCGTATTCCTCCGATTTCTCATTCTCCAGCCTGGATGTGTTCATTACAATGTGACCCAGTTCGTGGGCGAGATCAAATCGCAACCGGTCTATTGCAACCGTATCGTTGATCAGCAGAAGAGGCCAACAATTATTGATCAACGCTGAAAGACCGTCAAAACATCTGGTCTCTTGCCGCCTGTAACGCAGTATGATTGCACCGTTAGATTCGAGCGTGTGCGTGACGCTTTCGAGCGCATCATTTCCGAGATTCCATTTTCTTCTTATATCAGCGGCAACATTGTCGGCCTCGGTGACATTGTGAATTTGCGTCCGTACTGGGAAATCGACGTTGCATACACGTGGAAACAACCGCCACACTTTGGCGACACGTTCACCGTGATGAGCTGCATACGATTCGATTTCCTGCCTTACCTTTTTTCCCAGTCGCGCTTGCTTACGGTATGCATACCAGGTAACCGGGAAACCGTGGCTTTCTTCCAGAAACCATGACCGCGGTACTCTCAGCACATCGGCGAGACTATTGAGCACCAGAGCGCCGGGAGTACGTTTTTCATTTTCGTATTGCGAAAGCGCCGACTTGGTGATGGTGAACCCGAATTCCCCAATTCGCGCAACGCATTCATCAAGCGTGAGACCGGCCGCCAACCGCGACTGTTTTATGCGTTGCCCTAACATTACTAACCCCATGTTAACATTCTCGATAAATATACGAGAAAATGTTCACGTTATTCAAGTCTTGTGCTTTCCAAGCAATCCTGCGAAAAGCGGGGCAAATGGGGTCGGGCCCACAGCATGGCCTCCCACGCACTCCGACTTCAAAAATCAACCTGCCACACTGCGAAAGCTCACCATCCGCGGAGCCGGATACCGTTATAACCTGTCCGCTTTCACCACATTCCGAATAACCCCCAGAAACTCATCAACACTGAACGGCTTGGCAATAACTCCACAAAAACCGAACTCATGATAGTTAGCCATGATAGGGTCACTTGAGTAGCCGCTGGCCACTACAACCCTGGCGGTCGGGTCGATCTCGAGAACGTGTTTAACCGCTTGCTTTCCGCCCATCCCACCGGGAATAGTTAAATCCATCACGACCACGTCGAACCGTCGACCGGCATCTCGTTCCTGTTCGTAAATTTTGATCGCTTCTTCACCGGTTGACACACTCATGACCTCGAATCCCACCGCCCGAAGCAGCTTTTCGACCACCAGACGAATGACTGCTTCATCATCCATCACCAGCACTCGTCCACCGGTAATCTCATTGTGAACTTCTGAGTCTTTCTCTTCTTCCTGAGACGCTATCGGAAGATAAAAGACAAAGGTAGAGCCCTCCCCGAGACGCGAGCGCACGGTTATGTGCCCTCCGTGGTTCTGGATCACCGAATACACCGTTGCCAACCCCAGCCCGCTGCGGTCTCTCTTGGTCGTGAAGTACGGATCGAACACTTTATCGATATCACCGGCTGGAATACCAACCCCTTGATCGGTGATCGACACCTTGACATACTCACAGGGCCGGAGCGGAAGGCGCGATTCGGTACTTTCGGGGATGCTGTCCGATACGGAGATATTCCGCACACGAACCGTTAACACTCCCCCATCGGGCATGGCTTCGACCGCATTGAGGATAAGACTGTTAAGCACCTGGTCCATTTGACCGCGGTCGATCTCCACCGGTCGGAGCTTGTCGGGGATATCCAGATTCGGATAGACATTTGAGCCGCTCAACGAGAAGCCTACGGAATCCTCTATTATTTCCCTGATGCAGGATGACTCCCGGACCGGAGCACCTCCCTTGGAGAACGTAAGGAGCTGCTTGGTAAGGTTGCTTGCCCGGAAAGCGGAAGATTCAGCCTCCGACAACAGCTTGGCTGCCTCGTCTTCGGGAGAGAAATGAGTCTTTGCCATAAACAAATTCGTTATAATCGCCGTAAGAATGTTATTGAAATCATGCGCAATTCCCCCGGCAAGTACCCCAACCGACTCGAGTTTTCTCGCACGGAAAAGTTCATTCTGCAACTGTCGCCGTTCGCTGACATCGCGGAAAACGACCACTATCCCGATCAGGTCTTTCTGATTATCCCGCAGAGGTGCAACACGGCAACTTATGTCCGTGGATTCACCGGAGCGTGACACAAGGAGTGCTTCTTCGAATTCCATAGACTCGACATTGCTTTCGAGTGATCCGATCTGGGCCAAAAGCGGCTTCTTTGTGAGCATATCTATCGGCGAAAACACCTCTTTGAGTGCACGGCCCTCGGCGGAATCGGCATCAAGACCGGTAAGTTTTTCGGCAACGTGATTCATAAGAAGTATATTTCCGCGGGTATCCACCGAAATCACTCCGTCCTGAATCGAACCCAGAGTGACATCAAGCAGCTCTTTTTCCTTCTCAAGTTCACGTCGAGCGATGATTCGATACGTTATGTCCCGCACAACCGCGGTAAAGTAGTTCTTTCCAGCCGATTCCCACCCCGCCACCGATATCTCGACCGGGAAAACTTCACCGTCGCAGCGACGGGCCGAGGCCTTTACCATTCCTCGCGGGGCAAGGGGACGGCCGATCGCGAGGCTTCTCTGCAGACGCCTCGTGAATGCCGCTCGATCTTTTTGAGGAAGTATCTCTTCAACTGAACGCCCGATCATGTCGGTTGTATTCAACCCGAACATGACTTCGGCGCCGCGATTCCAGAAAACGATTCCACCCTTTTCATCGGTAGTAATGATCGCCTCGTGTGAAATCCGTGCTATCGCGCTATACCGTTGTTCTGTTTCCTTGACCGCCAGCTCGGCAAGCCGAACCCCTTCATGATTCAGCTCGAGACGACGTTTCGTTTCCTGAAGAGCATCATCCTTTTCGCGTAGATCCTCTCTGAGCTTCCGTTCTGTTTCCAGACTCTCGAGAGTCCGTCCTTCCAGTTCACGCACTCGAGCCGACACTCGCGACACCAGATGATAGAGATTGCGAACTTCGGTTGAAATCGACTTGGTTCCGCGGATATCGCCTTCGACCGAGTCCCCGTTGGCCATTGCACAAAGGATCCGGGCCAATTCACGTAGTTCATGCGAAGGTTCTTTTTGTTCCGCCATGCCTCTGCTCAGGAAAAGATGGTAATCGGCTGTTCGACTCCCAGTGAAAATACTACCTGAACTCGTCGATTCTCTCGCGGCCAATCGCGAAACCTGTTGGTCGATTAGGGGCTCAGGAATCTTGAACATGCCTCAGAGGGTAGGCCCTGCTATTCCTTCACCACTTCTCGACTCAACAGCTTAACCCAAGTTTCGCAATCAACTCACGGCATTATGCGTAAGCTGTTGCACGATC
>CAYFVL010000135.1:0-15463 GCA_964346405.1 uncultured Fibrobacterota bacterium | reverse complement strand
TCTCGCACAACATCTTACGCATAATGCTCGCTCTCGACTGCGAAACTTGGGCTAGAACTTCGAGTAAGGCTTTATGTACCGACATGAACTCATCAGCATTGTACTCGCCCTGCAAAGGGGCGATTAGATAGGCGACATCCCGTCCCTCTTCGAACTCCTGCTCCAGTTCCGGACAGTTGTCGATAAATGCCATCAGCTTGTACTCCGGGGTCTCGCTGAACCTGACAACTTTTTTAGCTTTCTCTTCGCATTTATATGAAGTGTAATCGATTGTGTCGGCATTCCAGATTACCCTGTCAATGACTTCCTTTTTAATTTTAGTTTCCTTGCCCCGACGCTCGATCGTGACATCACATCCCGCGGTATCCAGGACTGTAGTTGGGGCACTCTGACCGTTGGACAGCACGATTTTGTCGGCTTCGGTTTGAATACAGACTCCGAGTAGAATGACCAGTGCAGCGATCAATGATTCCAAAAAACGCATACCGTCCGTCCTTTCACCAGGCAACTCCGTTATCAAAATATAATTTTTCATCGGCTTTCATCCAAAATTTAATTGCACCTGCCCTACTCTCTGGTCAAAACGTCGGCCTCATACACTCAATGAGTTTACCCGCAGATGGTCATTGAGTATCTGCGCGGCTTTCGATGGACTTGGTGCCTCGATGAGCGATTGTTTCTGATCGCGCTCTTCCAGTACTCGAAGTAATTGTCCGTAGATTCGGAGCTGTATCTCGGGCTCTTGTTCGGCGGTAACTATCAGGAACAGAAGTTTTGCGGGGACACCGTCGGGGGAATTCCAGTCTATGCCGAAGTTCGAGCGCCCGAAGACTATGATTGGTTTCGCGAGCAAGGGAAGACGTGCGTGGGGAATGGCAATGGCTCCCTCCAACCCCGTGCTCATCCCCTCCTCCCTGTCACGGGCGGCTTGAAATAGTTGTTCGTACTCGATTTGCTCAACATCCGAGGCCCTGCGGCACAACTGCTCCAAAGCCGCGAACTTTTCCCCGGCGGAGATCTCCATCACGGTCGTTCCCGGAATCTGTACAGTGCCGCGAGGCATGATGCGCCTGATGATAAGCGCCAGCCATGGGCCAAGTGTTATCGAGGAAATAACGGCGGCTATTATTATCGCTACGAAAACGGTTCTGTTGATAAGCTGCAGTTCTAACGCGAGCGTACCGATCACTATATGCATTTCTCCACCGGGAGTATGAAGCGCTCCCACGGGCCATCGCTGCACGCGTGGCGCCCCCGACAGTATAACGCCAATGAAGGCACCGATAAACCGGGCACCTATGCCGAGAACAGTAAACAGAGAGACAAGGAAAAGGTCGAAGTTCGCGGCAATATCGATTTTGAGGCCGATATTAGCGAAAAATATGGGCACGAACACCGCATACACCATCTGGGAAATGATTGATCTGGTCTTCTCGGAAAGACTGCGGGTTTCCCCCGCAATGAGTCCCGCAAGAAAAAACCCAAAAAGGGCATGAATACCGATTTTCTGTGCAATCGCCCCGGACATGAGTCCAACGACGACTATGACCGTAAGGGAATACCCCGTGGAGTCGACTGCTCGCCGCTCGATCAAACCAAGAATTCCGGCAACCGCCCGCTTAAGGACTGTGGCCGAAAGGAAAACAAAAAGTACCGTGAAAACGATGATCCCACCAACAAAGAGCAAGTCCGGACTCCCGTGGGCAAACGCGCCGAGAATAATCGTGAAGATCACCCACCCTATCACATCGTTTATGGAAAGCGCTGATATTGTGAGGAAACCTAAATCGGTTCGAAGGAGTTTGAGATCCTGCATCACACGTATAGAAACGGGCATGGCGCTGATTGTCATAATCGTACTGATAAAAAGCACGAACAAGAATCGTCTTTCCGGTTCCAACATGTAGCGGGAAGGAAGAAATGCAAGGACTACCGCCGATATTACGATAGGTATTACTATGTCGGACAGCGAGATCCAGAGCGCCTTGCCTTTCTGTTTCCAGACACTGGAGAAATTGACTTCGAGACCCGTTACCAACAACAGAAAGAAAATACCAATCCAGGCGACGGTGTCCAGCATGCTTACCTGAAAGGAATCGGTGGGAAACACAGTGCGCTGTGCTGCCGGTGCCAGTCGCCCGAAAACAGTCGGTCCGAACACTACCCCGATAAGAATGTCCGCGGTAACAGTCGGCTGCTTAAACCGCTCAAATAGAAGCCCAAGCAGTTTTGCGCCGGCCAACAGGAGCAGAAACTGCACCAAAAAAAGTAGTATGTGTGTTTCATCAAGAACTTGAAGGCCTGCTTCTTCCTGCATGGACAACTCTTTCGATTGCGTTTCCCCCGCACCGGCACTTCGGCGCTGTAGGTTTCATTTTTTCACCACGGATGGCAAACCGCTTCAGAAACAGCGGTTGTCCCGGGCAATAGCATCCCGGGAGCTAACCCAGATTTCGCCCCGCTCACGGTGTGCTGCTCGCCTTCAACCGCGAAACTTGGGCCAACAGACACTCGGATTTTCGGCACCTGAGAGAAAAAGCAAACATCACAGGCTCAGACGGTATCAGGCCCATCATGGTGAAAGCCACAATAGACAAATCTCGCGCGGGAAGACGCTGCATGTCGACCCACCAGAACTCGGCAACGCCGGGAAGATGTGCCGCCATGGGGATACAACCCAGTATCAATCCGGCAGCAACCATAAAGAGATGCAGTTTCCTTTTCTGCGCGTCTTTGAATGCCACCACCATGGCCTGCATACGAGTGGCGGAATAAGCAATTGGACCGACCAGCACCATAGAGACCGAATAGGCCGTGAGCACCCGCTCCGGATTGGGCGCCCGTGCGATAATCCCCACCAACATGCCGTCGCTGCTCGAAACCAGAACCTTGGCGATGGAAAAGAAGAACG
This sequence comes from uncultured Fibrobacterota bacterium, assembly GCA_964346405.1. GTDB lineage: Bacteria > Fibrobacterota > Chitinivibrionia > Chitinivibrionales > CAYFVL01 > CAYFVL01. The sequence goes on along the minus strand of CAYFVL010000135.1, from coordinate 12,552 downwards.
CGAAGCCCGCGATCGTCGTCATACCTGGAATCGGTCCACTTTGCTCAACCAGATTCCCGGCATGCCGACGGGCGCACCAATTCAGCCCGACAAGCTCCACCACCACCGGAACGGTCACACTCCGGCTGAGAATCTATCGGCCTTCGCATATTCTGTGAATGATTCACCCGAAGTCCCGTCGAGATGTACTTTTCTTTCTTCGGGCCTGACAGTTTTCCGATTGGGCATTGGCTCGAAAAGAATAGCCGGCGATCCGAGTTTTCAAAAAATCGGGCCAGGTGGGCCGCCCTGAAAGGAATTAAAGATAGATGGTTATTGATATACATGTTCATGCCGATGATCCACAAAGAACCGCTCCGTATCCGGGCACCGGAATGATTACACCGGAGAGAGTAATCGCCGAGTACGACAAACGCGGTATCGACAAGGGCATCCTCCAACCAATCATAAATCCGGAATTCGGACAGTTTCCCCAGCTTACCGAAGACATGCTGAAGATTTGTACCAAATACGAAAACCGATTTTACACCTTCTGCAGTATTGATCCCCGGTGCATGAAAAACACTCCCGACGCCCGCCTTGAAATGCAACTGGCATTTTACAAGGAGGTGGGCTGCAGGGGAGTGGGAGAAATCTGCTCGGCCATCCCGATCGACGATTCTCGGGTAGAAAACCTGTTCGCCTGCTGCGAAGAAATTGGTCTCCCGGTCCTTTTCCATATCGCACCGGCATTATACGGCTACTATGGGCTCTACGACGACCCCGGCCTTCCCCGCCTTGAAACTGCTCTTGCCAAATTTCCGAATCTCATTTTCTTCGGACACTCACAATCATTCTGGTCGGAAATCACTCCGACGGCAAATCCTCTTCAGCGGGCACAGTATCCGTCGGGACGAATTCGGCGGGAGGGGCGAATCATCGAGTTCTTTCGTCGCTATCCAAATCTATATGGTGATCTTTCCGGTCTAAGCGGATACAATGCAATCACCCGGGATCCCGATTTCGGCAGAATCTTTCTCGAAGAATTCTCCTCACGGCTCTGCTATGGAACCGACTTCATAGCTCCGGAACCAAACCCGAACAATAATCTGCTGGAATATCTCCTCGGGCTTACCGACAGAAAAATGTTGAGCAAGGAAGCGTTTGAAAATATCACATTTCGGAATGCCGCTCGTGTGCTGAATATCGAAGTATAGTCGTAGCCACCATTGAACCGCATTCGCCCAATTCAGGAAGACCGATGTCGTAGCATTCGCCAAAGAAGCGCAATCGCGACCCCGACCGCTGCCACTACCAGGAGTACGCCACGTTTTGTGGCGCCGCCGCAACAGCACTCACACGGTTTTCCGTGCACGGGCGGTACATGCTCCCGAGGCATGGGATTCCCGGCTGGTTCGGGTTCGGCTGTATCAGGCTCGGGAAACGCCTGCTCTCCCGGAACATTTCCGTTTTTTTTCTCGGTCGACTTCTCCCCTGCCTGATCTCGATGCCGACTGCAGTATCCATTCACGAGTCCCACCCGAATTTTACATCGAGTACCGGATTTCGTTGTTCCACGACATTGCTCATCGTTCATTTATTTCTCCTTCGGTACCCCTCGACCAGTAGCAAAGTTAATGCCTCTGTTTCGAGGATAGGACTACTACCCCTTGTGCTGCGTGTGATTCCGCAACATTTACCCCGAATTCACGCCTTATGTCGAGCACTGCAGTTTAAATCTACTAACTGGCAAGCGCTCACCGTTTTTCGGGAGTAAGCAGAGCAAAACACACAGCATAATACGGACCCGTGGGACCGATATGTCGCCCCTAATGGGGCTCAGAGGCGTCTTGTTGGATCCTTTTTTACAAACATGCCGGCCCTACCGGGCCTTAATTAGTGTCCGTCCGAAAAGTCCTGTTTTCGCTCGGATTGATGAAGCAAACCGGCGATTTCAGCCTAAAACGGGCGCTTCGACAGGCTCAGCGTCCGTTTTAGGGACTTTTCGGACAAGCACTAATTAGTGCCGAACTCCGGAAGCCAAGCCATGGCATCTTTGGCATGATTTTGGCTAAATTAAAAAGATGAGGCCAATGGTCTCGGAAACAACTACTGGGAGGTTCTCATGATATGGAAAGGACGCAGGTTACTAGAATGGACTGTTGAGGGCATAGACGGTCCGATCGGCACGGTCACCGATATTTACTTTGACCAGGACGAACAAACTATCCGGTATCTGGCGGTTCGTCTGAGCGATACTATTCTCGATCGTATATCGCTTATAGGCACAACAGTTATCAATAGTGTGGCAGGCCAAAGCAGGACTATCAGGGTTTCAGTGTCCCGCGGTCAGGTTGAACAGAGTCCGGAATTCGATATAAATGTCCCCGTATCCCGACAGTATGAGGCAGCAATACACCGGTTCTATGAATGGCCGATCTATTGGGGACAAACCTCATTCATAGATACCGAACGGACAAAAAACCTGGATAACCATCTTATACCGCCCGAGGAGGAGGAAGCATCCGAGAGTGGTACATACGATCAGCAGGAAGTCGTTGATCAAGAGGATCCGGAAGCGGTTATGCTGGATTCCATGAGTGCTTCGGAACCGGTTGATGAAAGCGAACCCGAACTGGAGTTCGGCAACGCCGATCGAGAAGACAGATATAGCACCGAGGTGCGCAGCCTGTCGGAGATCGTGGGATATCGTATTGTCGCCGACGACGGCGAAGTCGGAACGGTCGACGATATTCTGATCGACGACGTTTCGTGGTCCCTTCTGGGTGTGGTGGGTAACTTGAATGCGGTCGGGAAAGGTCCGAAAGTGGCAATCCCCGAATCAATGATCACGGGATACGAATGGTCGGTCAAGCAGGTCGGTGTGGCAGCCGGGAGGGCTGAATTGAATGAAGCTCCCGCGGTTCCCCCCGAGCCCTCGGTCGAATCGGGATATGTCACGGAACTGTATCACTATCTGGACGCTCAACGATAAAGCCAGCTCTTCTTCTCGATTAAGACGGAAAGAGTGTATCGCGGTTCCGGCGGAATTCCACGTTTCTTCGACACTGGAATCCTCCCGAAACCGCGTTTTCTCGTTAACGAAGCTGCTTTCCTCTCAGAATCGCTCGACTTGGGTTAGGTAAAAGTAATTCGGGACGACTTTGACGGGAAACCCAATCACCGCCCCACTCCGGGGAATCGAATCGTATTTTTCCTCCGGAGCCGTCTTCCCGCAGTGCGGAACGGGGCGGAAGATCAAGATGTTCGAAAAATCTGATTTGGATGTATATAGCTATGTCGTTAATGAGCTTTCGTGCGGTTTCCGTCGCTTTCGGTGGTCCGGCGATCCTGGAAAACATTTCCCTCGAAATCCACCGGGGACAAAGAATCTGCCTGCTGGGAAGAAACGGGGTCGGAAAGTCGACACTTATGAAAGTAGCCGCCGGACTGGTACAGCCTGATTCCGGTGAAGTAGTCAAAGATCCTGCCGTTCGCGCCGCCTACGTTCCCCAGGATGTGCCCTTCGAGTGTGAAGGAAGTGTCTTCGACATTGTGGCCGAAGGCGCCGGAGAAGCCGGCAAAATGCTGGCGGCAATTCATCGTATGTCCGAACACAATCCCTCCTCGACCGAGTTAGTCGATCTGCATTCGGCTTTGGACAAACAGGATGGCTGGCGTCTCGAAACGGTCATTCGTACCACCCTCGACAAAATGGGGCTTTCTGCCGATGCAGCTTTCGGAACCCTCTCCGGCGGTATGCGCCGTCGGGTAATCCTGGCCCGGGCACTTACGACGGAACCCGACCTTCTTCTGTTGGATGAGCCCACGAACCACCTCGACATCGATTCAATTCTGTGGATCGAGCAGTTTCTCCTGACAGCCGGGCCGACACTTCTTTTCGTCACGCACGACCGGGCACTGCTCAGGCGCCTGGCCACCCGTATTATAGAGCTTGATCGAGGCGGGTTGGTTGATTGGTCCTGTGATTACGACACATTTCTGGCCCGCAAGCAGGCGGTGCTCGAAGCCGAAGAAAAGGACTGGGAGCGGTTCGACAAGAGACTTGCCCAGGAAGAAGCCTGGATCCGACGCGGGATCAAAGCTCGACGGACGCGGAACGAGGGACGGGTTCGATACCTCAAAAAAATGCGGGAAGAACGCAAAAAACGACGCACCCGAAGTGGCGACGTGTCAATGTCGATTTCCGAGGCGAGCCGTTCCGGCAACCGTATTCTCGAAGCGAAGAATGTCTGTTTTTCCTATGGTGATACCACAATCGTACGAGATTTCTCCACAACCGTTATGCGGGGAGACCGCATCGGTATTGTAGGCCCCAACGGAAGCGGAAAAACCACTCTTCTTCGTCTGCTGCTTGGGAGGCTGCAACCACGGGAAGGAGAGATTCGCTTTGGAGAGAAACTGGAGATTTCGTATTTCGACCAACTGCGCGAGGTACTGGATCCGGAGAAAAGCGTATGGGAAAACGTCGCGCCGACCGGAGGCGACACCGTGTACGTCGGGGGGCAACCTCGTCATATCGTCGCCTACCTGCGGGATTTCCTGTTCACGTCCGATCGCGTCAAATCTCCGGTAAAGCAGCTCTCCGGAGGTGAGAAGAACCGCCTCATGCTTGCACGACTGTTTACGCAACCGGCTAATCTTCTTGTATTCGATGAGCCCACCAACGATCTGGATGCCGAGACCCTTGAACTTCTCGAAGAACTGCTTGGAGAGTTCACCGGCACCGTACTCACCGTAAGCCACGACCGGTCCTTTCTCAACAATGTCGCAACGGGTATTCTGTCTTTTGAAGGGGATGGGATAGTGAAGGAGTATGTCGGCGGGTATGACGACTGGATGGATCAACGTGAATCCCGCCTCGCCGAGAGTGCGTCGAAAGCCGCGGTTGCGCGGAAAAAGTCGGTTTCCCAACGCGACACCGACAAATTGGACGGACCGAAAAAACTATCGTATCGCGAAAAGGAAGAACTGCGGGACTTGCCCGCCCGAATAGAAGCCCTCGAGACCGAACAAACGGAATTGCAGGAACAAATGGCCGATCCGGACTACTATCAAAAACCGGGTTTCGTTGCCGAGGCGAAAAACAGAATTGTCCGCATTGGTGAAGAACTCGGAACCGCGTATGAGAAATGGACGGAACTCGAGGAGCGTCCAAAGTAAACAGCCGTTCACACAGCGGAGCGTTGCATTGCGCTGCAGTCGGCGGTGTCGATGTGAGCTGTGTCGAAGTGTCGAAGTGAAACCGGGTTTACGTGCCAGAAACGCAAACTTCGACTCGGTGTCGGTTACAGAAGTTCCAGACAGGTACAAACTATTCGGCTGCGCATTCCTCGCTTTCGAACTCGAATTCAACGGTGAAACTGATGAAATGCATGTCTTTCAGCAGTTTTTTTGTTTCCTCTTTAATGCGGATCAGATCGTCACGACCGCTCTCATCGGGTACAACAACATGCGTGGTGATCGAATGATGTTCACCGTCGATACTCCAGACATGACTATGGTGAGATGAAACTACCCCCTCTATTTCGGTAATGCGGCTCTCGACACCCTGAACGTCTACTTCCTCGGGTACCGCCTGAAGCAGAATCGCCAGTGTTCGCTTCGTGTTTCGTATCACATTGAACAGAACCCAGAACGAAATTGCCATGGACAGAATCGGATCGAGTATCGGAATGTCGTAGAAAACCAGAATGACGGCTACAATGAGAATGCCGACCCACCCGAGAACGTCTTCCAGCAGATGCAATGCCGCCATGCGGGCGTTTAAAGACGAGTCGCGCGACAGACGGAGAAACGCAAGACCGTTGGCCAGAATACCCAGCAAAGCAAACGCGATCATTCCCTTCTCATTCGGCGAGACCGGATCCATTAGCCTTTGAACGCTCTGGGCAAGGATATAGAGCGAACCCCCACTCAAAACAACCGCGGATACCAATGCCCCAAGAAGGGAAAAACGACGATACCCGTACGAATACCGCCGGTCCCGCTCACGCCGGGAAATCCGTTCCATTATGAACGAGAAAGTCAGAGTCACCGAATCGCCGAGATCGTGGAGTGCATCGGCCAGAATCGCGAAACTTCCAGTCCAGAGCCCCCCGATTATTTCGACTACCGTAAATGTCAGGTTGAGAATAAGTGCCGTCTTGATATTATCGCCCGTGTGACTGTGGACCCCGCCCGGGCCGTGGCTGTGACCGTGATTGCGCTCTTTACCCATCTATTCATCCTTCCGCATATCTGCCGGGAACCACGAATTTCTGCTTCGACGGACCCGGCTGTTCCCGAAGATCTCCCGGGAATTTGACAGGGGTTCCGATCGTAATGTTTGCGAGAGCCGGCCGAATGCGAATTTTGCTACACACCAGGCATCCATCGTGTCATTCGCGGAAAGCAGGTTCAGTTGGCGACACAGATGGTATCTTTGTGATCGCGGAGATCGAAGGCGGAGACCTTCATCTCAACAATAATTGCACGGTAGTTCGATGAATTTTCAATACAACCAAGACCTTCCAATTTTCCGACACCGCGATAAAATAATCACCGCCATACGCGACAATCAGGCGATCGTGGTATCGGGAGAAACAGGATCCGGGAAAACCACTCAGTTACCGCTCATGTGCCTCGAGGCCGGTCGCGGCGCATCGGGTGTCATTGCATGCACGCAACCGAGGCGGGTGGCGGCCACATCGCTTGCGCACCATGTCGCCGGTCTCTGCGGAACCGAAACAGGGCATGAAGTGGGATACCGGATACGGTTCCATGATGCAGTCTCACCGCAATCGCGTATTCATTTTGTAACCGACGGCATTCTTCTGGCGGAAACCGGCGGTTCACGAGAGCTTGACCGATACGACACAATCATAATTGACGAAGCGCACGAACGCAGCCTCAATATCGATTTCCTTCTCGGATATCTTCGGATTCTGACGACAAAGCGCCCTGATCTCAAGGTGATCATTTCTTCGGCCACACTCGATACCGGGCTCTTTTCCCGCTACTTCGGGCATGCCCCGGTAATTACCGTTTCGGGACGAACATTTCCGGTACACCATGAATACCGCTCGCTGCTGGAAATGTGGGACGGGGGCAGAATCCGATCTTACATCGAGGCCGTCATTGAGATCGTACGCGAAACGATGATGCAGAGAGAATCCGGCGACATTCTGATTTTCCTTCCAACGGTACGTGACGTATCGGATACGGTGAACGGACTTCGGCATACGGTTGCCGGGCCCAATACCCTTATCCTTCCCTTGCACGGTAGACTTCCGCGACAAGAGCAACAGCAAATTTTCCAGCCGCACGACGGTCTAAAAATCGTGGTGGCGACGAATATCGCCGAAACATCGGTTACCGTTCCGGGAATTCGCTACGTGGTGGATACGGGTCTGGTGCGCACCACCCGCTACGATCCGGAAACCGGCCTTACCAGAATGCCGGTCGAACACATCTCACGCGCATCGGCCGACCAACGTGCCGGACGGTGCGGACGGGTTCGCGACGGCGTCTGTATCAGGTTGTTCTCGGAGCGAGACTACGAATCGCGACCACGGTTCAGCACACCGGAAATACAACGGTCGAACCTTGCCGGTGTTGTACTGCGTATGCATCACCTGCGGATAGGCCGGACGGAGAACTTTCCATTTCTTCAGAAGCCGTCCCACCGCGCTCTCACCGACGGGTATGGTCGATTGCGCGAACTTGGCGCCGTTAATCGAAAAGGACGTCTCACCTCTCTGGGTCACAAAATGGGAGCATACCCTCTCGATCCCCCGATTAGCCGCATGCTCCTGGCGGCTCGTTCCCATGATGTGACCGAAGAAATCGCTGTTATAGCGTCGGCACTTTCGGTCGGCGAGCTGTGGGCCGAGAGTTCGGGAAGCCCCGGATCCCGCGAGCATGTTCACCGCGATTCGGACTTTGTAACTTTTGTAAACATTTGGGATGCGTTGCATAGAGAACGGGCGCACACCTCGGGAAAGCGACTGAGCCGGTTCTGCGAAACTCACGGCCTTGCTCTTCATCGGGTCAGGGAGTGGTTCGATATCCATGCGCAAATAGCTCGTATCGCCCGAATCCGAAATCGTTCACGACGCCCCATTAATAAACAGTTGTACGCAGCGGTGCACAAGTGCCTTCTCGTCGGTCTGATCGGAAGGATTGCGGTCAGACAAGACAACGGTCTCTATCGCGGCGAACGGGAGCACGACATTGCCATTTTCCCGGGATCCGTTCTTTTTCGTAAATCTCCTGAATGGGTACTGTTCCGGGACTTTGTTGAGACTACGCGAATTTTCGGACGCACCGCCGCGGCGATCGAGCCTGAATGGATCGAAGAGATATTTCCTCGCGACTGCCGATACAACTACGAGGGCATCGCCTACGATCCTGAGCTGGGAGAAGTGAGAGCCTCGGAACAGGTTACCTTCCGTGGTCTCCCGCTTGTACGACACAGGGCGGTTGGTCTGACAAAAAAGAAACCGGAGCAGGCGCACGAGGTGTTTATCGACGAAGCGCTCGTTGAGGAAAAACTGGAGGGCGCCTTCCCATTCACACGGGAGAACCGACGCATTCGTGACAAAATCACGGCCGCTGAGATCCGGATGCGTACCAGAGATCTGTATGCCGGTGATCGGGTTCTTCACGATTTCTACAGCGAAAAACTGCCGGGAGTATGCACTACAGAGCAACTCGAGGCTGTGCTCCGTGCCCGTAGAGACGATTCGTTTCTCTGCATTCCCGAGCATCGGCTTCTAATGAGAGTATTTCCTCCCGTGTTCGAGGAGTACCCCGATGAAGTATATGTGGCCACAACGCCAATTCGGCTCACCTATGTCTTCGCCCCGGGACACGAAGACGACGGAGTAACGATGACCGTACCCGAATCGCTGTTTACAATCATTCCCGTGTCATACTGGGAATGGTTTCCGCCCGCCTGCCGAGCCCCTCGAGTTCGCGAGATACTTCAGTGGGTGGGACACCTGTTACCGATCGGAGATGAGAATGCAATAGAGAAAGACATTGGATCGGTGTGCAGTCAACTCGTTCCGGGAAAAGGTCGGTTTCTCACGCAGGTTGCGGATATTGTCGAAGAACTGTTCAGTGTAATCATCCCCACCGATGCGATAACCGCGGCTATAAGCCGACTCGAGTACTGGCCGCGTATCGATGTTGTTGACTCAAACGGCATCCTGGTCGAATCGTCACGCACTCCTCTCAAGCCACTACCGAGTGACGGTCGAAACGGTCTGCGTCCGCCGGAAATCGCCCGATTCTGCGTTCCCTGGGAGCAGTCGGCGGCGGTAAACTGGAATCAGGAACTCCTCGACCCAGTCCCGATCGCGGCGTCCGATCAACTGATCCCGATATATGGAACCAGAGCCTTTCATGTCGAAAACGGGGTGCCCAACGTCCGGGTGTTTCTTTCATACGCTTCGGCTACCCGCTCACATGCCCAAGGCGTGCGGGCCCTCCTCGAATTGCGGCTTGCGGACCCCCTCGCCTGGGAACTGCAACCTGTCGGTCTTCCCGAATCCGTCGTGCGAAACTGGAATCCATTGCTCGACAAAGAGGAACTAGAGCATACCGTCATTGCATTTACTGAAAAGAAAATGCTGGATATCGGTCCGAAACTTCCCCGGACTCCGGAGGAGTTCGATACAGTGCTGCGCCAAAAGCTGGAATCGGCAACAGGGGCCAGAGAAGAAACGGTACGCACTTTTGAAACGGTTATCGGAGAGTACAAGAAAAATCGGGTCCGGCTGGACAAAGCCCGACAGAAACGAAAACTCGAATCCCAACTGACCGCACTCGCCGAAATCGGGCGCCACCTGGAAGCGCTGCTCGATAAACTCCTTTCCGAAGAAACCCCGATACCGGTCCGAGAGGTGATTCCCGGATGTCTCGCCGGTCTGGAATCGATGATCGACCTTGCTCTTGGAAGCTCCCATGCTTACCGGGCACGAATTGGGCTGATACAAGACTACCGAAAACGCCTTGCAATGCGCAATTCGACTCGTGCCCATAAATCTTACGAATACGCCTTTGCGCTGGATGAAACCGCCGCGGAGCTGGAGCTGTTTACATCGGTGGTGGACACGCGAGAGGATGCTTCGAGGCGGGAGTTTATTGAGCGGGAATTGAGCTGAGGAATCATGTCCGCAAATGGTTGGCTCACCCATTCGACATAATACCGCAAAATGCGTCGCAGATCCTCTTCCGACCCCATATCGAGATCGGGTGTCATATTCATCGTAATAAGAAACAGGTCGGTGCAAATAGTACTGAGAGACTCATTCCCGATCCCGGCATCCTTGAGATCGAGGTTGAGCGTTCTGCTTTGTATGGCGGCTTCAAAGGTTCCGTTCATGAACTTTTCCCGGGGGGATCGGCTCCCCCATCCCATCTGGCTGACGCTTCGACACGTCCTCCAACACTAAATTGTAGAAGATTATCCTATAAAGTAGCTGATGAGGTTGTTGGGGGGAAAGGTACATTTTAGGTACATTGATCTCGCCTCGGCCGGTCAATGATAACTAGCCCATCCAAGGTAGACTCAACGATCGATTCCTCTCATTTGAATGGTCTGCGACTATTTTTCTGTCCGCCGCCAAAGCACTACCCTAATACAGCGGCAAAACAATGCGAAACCCACTTCCTCATGAAAAGTTAATTTATGTTCCGCCCCTTCAGGGCTGATGTTGCGTTTTGCCGGGATTTTACCCAGGCCTTCAGCCCGGGCTGGTATGTCAGAGCCCTTCAGGCCCTTTTCAAAAGCGCCATCTCCAGCCCTGAAGGGGCGCAACATACCAGCCTGGGCTGAAGGCCCAGGGAAGGACAATGCCACGCCATCTCCCCAGCCCTGAAGGGGCGGGACATATTTGTTTTTGAACGCCGAATCCCGGCGAATCCAGCACGCGCACGCGCACGAGCACGAGCACGCGCACGAGCATGGGCATGGGCATGAACACGACCGTTCATCCAGGCAGGGGTTTTCCATTTTCAGCCCTGAAAGGGGCGCAACATACCAGCCTGGGCTGAAGGCCCAGGGAAGGACAATGCCACGCAATCTCCCCAGCCCTGAAAGGGCGGGACATATTTGTTTTTGAACGCCGAATCGCGGCGAATCCAGCACGCGCATGGGCATGGGCATGAACACGACCGTTCATCCAGGCAGGCGTTTTCCCTCTTCAGCCCTGAAAGGGCGCAACATACCAGCCTGGGCTGAAGGCCCAGGGAAGGACAATGCCACGCAATCTCCCCAGCCCTGAAAGGGCGGGACATATTTGTTTTTGAACGCCGAATCGCGGCGAATCCAGCACGTGCCACGCGCAAACCAATTTATGTTCCGCCCCTTCAGGATGGGAGAAAATGCCATCGCAACGGCAACTCTCGACCGTTTGCTCCACCATGCTCAGGTGATCATCCTGAAAGGAGATTCATACCGACTCAAGAAACGCATAAAGTCGGGGCTGGTTCCCCCTATGAGACAGTAGTTTTTTTGCCCGAAATGGGAATTTTTTTTCCGGAAGAAATGGGAAATCCTAAACCGGTGTTGACACCCGTCGATAAGATGCGAATTTGCACCTTATCGGATGGTTACATAAATCAGTTCAGATGTTCAAGGTCTTCCAAATCCTTGTGCCTGCCACTGGCTTTCTTGTTCAACTTCAGATCGTCCAGCGAGATAAAATTGACGGGAATACCCTCGATGTCAAATTGCTGCTTGTGGGAATAGCATTCCTCGAACGTCACGCCCGAAACGCCAGTCAAGACCTCAAGGCGAACAGGGGGTACGCCCATTCGGACAACTTTATCCTTCTCAAGAAACAACGAAGAGTTCAGGTCGCTTTCGCCAATCCCGAACTCCTGCATTACGGCATTCATTTTCTGAGCGTTTTCATCGCTGACCTCGATCCAGATATCCATATCAGCCGTCGCTCTGGGGTAGCCATAAAAGCCTACGGCATACCCACCCACAAGCAGATATTTAACCTCGTGGGAGTTCAGCAACTTCAAAAACTCTTTGAAGTCGGGATGCAGTTCCATCTCCATATACCAATCTCCTGTTTATTTCTATTCCGTTGAGCCGTTCCTCATAGCTCTTCGACTGCCAGTACGCATCTTCTTCCGAATGATCGTTGAGCCCCGTCACTTTGAAGGCTTTCTTGTCTATTCGTGGCAGTTTCGTTTCCATCGTGTTCTTCCCCTGAAATGGGTCTGCTTATCGCAAATCAGTAAAAATACTTTGTGCTGGTCGTTTTGCATGTGACGGTGGTCACAATTGAATTGCTACGGCGAATGATCAAAATTTAAGCCCGTCGTGTTTATCCTGATTCTTCCACCTGAAAGTTACATCACCCGAAATGGTCGAGTGATTCACTGGGTAGAGCAGGTTCGGTTTCTCTGGTGCCCCATCAGGAAAAACCCGGAAAGTGTCTCTCACCATCAAGAAGTCATTATCGATACAAGAGACCGTCATCCTGAATCCTGCGTTAACCCAAGTTTCGCAGCCGAGAACCGCCGTACCGCGCTGCACTGCGCTGCACT
>CAYFVL010000134.1:0-15473 GCA_964346405.1 uncultured Fibrobacterota bacterium | reverse complement strand
TTTAGTTTGATGTAGAAACCCCCGTCCTCTGGGCGGGGTCAGAGACCTTTGGCTTTGCCTAAAGGACTCACCACAACCGATGTTGAATGTAGTTCCCGCTACAATCAACAGAAGGAGGTTGTGATGAGCCGTTTTCGGAAACTAACGCATGCCGTGTGGCATTGCAAATATCACATAATCTGGACACCGAAGTACCGGTTTCGGGTTTTGGAAGGTGAGACTGGCAAAGAAGTGGAGGGATGTATTCGGGCGTTTACCCAGGAACGTAGCTCCGAGGTTCTGGAGCTGAATGTGCAGCGAGACCACGTGCACCTTGTTGCCTTGGTTCCCCCGAAGGTTTCGATTTCGGAACTTATGGGCCGCTTGAAGGGTCGGACGGCTATTCGGATTCTGAAGAAGCATCCTGAGTTGCGGAAGAAGCGCTACTGGGGAAATCACTTTTGGGCGCCCGGCTACTGCGTGGATACCATCGGTCTCAACGAAGAGATGATTCGCCGCTATGTGCGGTACCAGGAAAAGAAGGAGCGTGAAGTAGAACAGCTCCGGCTGGATATATAAGGACTGTTAACAAGGCGGGGACTTCGGCACCTCTTTGAGGGGTGCCGACTCACAGCCCCCTCTGGGGGCTCACAACAAAGCCCCGTCCTTTGGGCGGGGTTGTTTACTCCCGCTTTTCGGAGCGAACCGCCCAATTAGCAGAGGAGACGAGGTGGATATGCCAACCTTCTGCAAATAAAACTTTCTTATCGATTGAATTTAACTTTCTAATAAGTTATATTCAATTCATGATTCATCAACCGTGGGTAACCGATCAGGAATGGCACAAACGGGACTCCAAACTCCTTCAGCTCGCCGAGCAGAAGGTTGTGCTGGAGCATACTTCGGCTCTGGTGAAGAGCATTCCCCTTTCTCCGCCTGGCATCGTTTTTGTCCGTGGTCCTCGTCAGTGCGGAAAATCTACTCTCCTCAGGCAGTACGTTCAACATGCGTTTGCGCACGGGATGCCCGTCGGTTCTATCGCGCTCCTTGAGTCGGAGGCGTGTGAGTCTCGACACGATCTTCTTTCGGAGATTCGATCCTTTTGTGAATCATCCCCTGATTTTCATCTCCTGCTGATAGATGAGATTACGTCCGTAGAGAAGTGGTGGCTTGCCCTCAAGTTTGCAGCGGATAGCGGCGCCCTCAGGAATACTCTTGTTTTGTGCACGGGATCTTCGGCCGACGATGTCCGTAGCAAAGCCGACCTCCTTCCCGGGCGTCGCGGAAAACGGTTTCCACTGGATTTCGAACTTCTGCCCGTTTCATATACCGAACTGTCGAGCCGACTGTCTCTGAAAGAGTATTTCCTGACCGGTGGATTGCCCTGGGCCGTCAACGAATTCCTTGAGCACAGGATAATACCCCCGTACGTCTTTGAGCTGTACGGGGCGTGGATCCTCGGGGCAATGGTCCGCAACGGGCATACCACGACACATCTCGCTCCACTTCTCAACTACTTGACCCAGCGGGTGTGTACCCCAACGAGCGTATCGTCGCTGGCCCGCGATTGTGGCTTTGGATCCAATTCAACCGCCGAAGCGCAACTGGGAGTTCTGGAGAGGAATTATGCGTTACTTCCTTCTCGCTGGTCCGAACCCGGCAGTCGGATACCTGCTCCTCGTAAGAATCGTAAGTTTTATCCGGCCGATCCGATTCTTTTTCATGTGTTCGCGAATTTTGGTCGGAGCTGGGATAGTGCATATGGAGCATCGCTGAACCGGTGTGAGGATCCGGTGATAGCGTCCCGTCTTGCGGAGACTGTTGTTGCGGATGCGTTGCGAAGGCGTCCCGACATGTATCCCCTTCATTACTTCCTGGGGAGAAAAGGGATTGATTTTGTGGGTGAAGAGGCGATCGAGGTAAGATTTCAGAACAGAGTGGACATACGGGAATTTCAGTGGGCTGAAAAAATGGTTCCCTCTACAATGGGCATAACGGTCCTAACAAAGACCACCCGCTCGGAGATGGGGCGAATACGGTGCATACCGCTCGAGGAGTGGCTCACGAGGAGTCCGTAGCGGATACGTGACCAGCGATGATTTCAATCCCAGTAATACGATCGCCAATAGCTTTACAGGTTGGACAGGATTCATACCCGCAGCTCTCAATGGTTTTCCGACCCTTGGGTTTCATGAAAGCATTGACGATGTGAGGTCATGAGTACCGCCGACAAGTGGATTTCAATAGCTCAGGTCTTTACCTGGGTGTGGTGGGGACAAATACGATCGGAACTCTTTTTTCCGACGCCCCCGAGGCGGAGACCGGGGACGATAGCGTGGTGCCGCGTCGATGCGTTGGTTACCCCCTTTTGCCTGATTCGTGGAAGTAATCAATTCCTGAATGCCGCCCATGTCAGGCGCTTTGACATACTCTTCATCGGCTCCGGATAAACACGCGAACCCATCCCGCCCAATACCGTCCCGTTCCGCCTCGCGGCAGACTTCGCATCCGGGGACCAGTTTCGTAGTAACCGTTATGGTCTTGAATACGGTGGCTTTAAAAAACGCAGCCTTAAAAGGCAAAATTCATGAAATTTGCCAAGAAGGGTAGTCTCGGAATAAGAGGAACCACCGAAATCACGGAGGATACAGAGAAGAAACAGAATGGTTTTGGCGAAACCCGAACCACCAACTCCGATGCTGTTTTCGCCATTGCGCTCCGATACTTGCACGACCCCTCCCCCGTGATTCGGCCTCTTGGTTGTACCGAACCGCAGTCCATGGCGCCGTTGAAGTGAACGCGCAATCGACCGAAGATGCCTCCGAGTATAGAAAATGCAAAAAAATATGACACTACTACTGTTTTTGTGAGAAAAAGCATAGTGGCACTTACGTTTTTCACGTCCCAGTAGTATATTGAGATTATGCATACCTATCCGCGACTCCTCAATCCAGCCGAAGAAGCTCGACGAAAGTCGATCTATCTTTTTGGCGCCCGACAGACCGGCAAGAGCACGCTGCTCAGAGCTACTCTGCCTGAAGCGCTCTATTTTGATCTACTGCTGTCCGAGCTTTTCCTTGACCTTAGTCGTCGACCACAGTTGCTGCGGGAGCGAATCCTTTCGGAAAAAGAACGAATTGTTGCATCGAATACCCCGGTGCTCATCGATGAGATCCAGATATTGCCCATGCTGCTCAATGAGATCCATCACCTCATCGAAACTCATGGCATCATCTTCGTCCTGACCGGCAGCAGCCTGCGAAAACTGAAAAGGAGTGGGGTTAATCTTCTAGGAGGGCGCGCCCGGACCCGTCATCTCTTTCCACTGGTCAGTGCGGAAGTGCCGGATTTCGATCTTCTTCGAGCGCTCAATTTTGGCACTATCCCAAGTATCTATCTCTCCGACGACCCAATCGACGACCTCAAGGCCTATTGCGGCGACTACCTTCAGCAGGAGATACAAGCCGAAGGACTGGTGCGTAATATTGGTGTATTTTCGCGATTTCTGGAGACGGCGGCGCTATCCAACGGCGAGTTAATCAACTTCGAGTCACTTGCGAGCGACTCCGCCGTGACCGCACAGACCATACGGGAATATTTCACGATCCTGGAGGATACGTTGATCGGTTCCATGCTGCCGCCGTTTAAAAAAGTGGTTCACCGCAAAGCGGTCGGCAAGGCCAAGTTCTATTTCTTCGATGTTGGCGTTGCCAACATTCTGGCTCAACGGCTGGAGATCCGAGAGAGATCAGAACTTTTCGGCAAGACGTTTGAGCATTTTATCTACTGTGAACTACGGGCATACTGCGAATACCGTAAGGACAGACGCTCGCTTTCGTTCTGGCGTGATTACCGGGGGCATGAGGTCGATTTTATCCTGGGGGATAGTCTCGCACTCGAGGTGAAGTCGACAAGCCTGGTGACGGAGAAGCACACCAGGGGGCTGCGCATGCTTGACGAAGAGGTGTCATTCAGGCACAAGGTTATAGTTTCTTTGGATGCGGCGCCGCGTAAAATCGGCGACATCGAAGTGCTGCCGTGGAGCGAGTTTCTGGCGCGGTTGTGGAGTGGAGAATACAAATAGCGACTTCGGGATAGGAGAAACCACGGAGATCTTGGCGCGGCTTGGCCGCAACCAAAGAAGTTCATCCCTCGTGCTCGTAATCGAAGTCTGTTGCAGGCTCCGTCGAATCCGATTACGAGCACGAGCACCGACCTGCTGACACAGGTCTGAGCACGAGCACGAAATAACCTCAAAAACAATGACTTACGCCATTACAGTGAGGGCGAACAGTTCGGTTGCAAAAAATATGAAATCGTGTATTTTGTAATCATGAAACGGGATCATGAGACTCAGCTAAGCGCTTGGAAAAATGACCGGAATCGAAGGCCGCTGGTTGTAAGGGGGCTCGCCAGGTGGGTAAGACCTGGTCTCTCAAGGAATTCGGGCGGAACGAGTTTCCAAGCTGTCACTATTTTAATTTCGAAGAGGACGAGGGGCTGGCGAAAGTATTTCAGCAGGATCTCAGACCTGATCGGATACTTACCGATTTGCGGTTTCGTCTGAACGCCAATATCGAGCCGTCCACGGATTTGTTGATTTTCGATGAAGTGCAACGTTTGGGCAGATTGTGAATCAATCCAATGTGGCGGCCGATGCACAAGTATCGCGCACAACGGTACACGAGTACTACGAAATCCTGAAAGACACATTAATGGGAGGCGAGCTGCTGTAGACGCCGTGGAGTGGAACGGTTCGGCGGATTACAAGCCTTTCAGCCCCGGGCGCTGCAGTCGGCGTAAACAAATGAACAGTGGTCTGGGAATAAGAGGAACGACAGAGAACGCGGAGGACACAGAGAAGAAGGCGGAATGGTTTTGTGTTGTCGAGTGATTCTTTTGGTGAAGGGGAATAACGGATGTTCCCGCCGACGAGTAGCTTTTTTGGCACATTTCGGGCGATCTTTTGACTCGGATGACTCGGTTCACCTTCAAGAGCATCGGCAGCGGATAAGGTTTGCGGGACATATTGACAACTTGTGCCATGGTGCGAATGTGGACTAAATGTATTTTTGTTTTGTCCCTCCACTTCGTTGCTCATCGGTTGATACGCCCAGTATTCGCCTCTTTGTCACTTCCGTTCCCCAGCATGCGGAACCTGACCCCTTCGGGAACAATCCATTATGTCTCTTGTGCTGTCGCGGCCTGGCGGTGCATCCGTTAAAAGATCAGGGCAAAGATGAACCATCCGACCAAGTATGCGATCCTTTTATTGATTCTCACCGGTATATGCACGGCCGAAGGTGTCCGGATAAAGTCCTGGATCGATGGGAAACCAAAAGGCGGAGCGGCGGTATATCCTCTTTCAGGGCAAGAGATCGAGCTTGCCGTCGACAGCATACACGGGGGGTTCATCCGATGGTATCAGATCGTTCCAGACTGCGCAACGTGGTACAAGAACGCAAATCATCCCTGGGAAGAGAACCCGTATAAGTGGGTGGGGTTCGCGAAGATTGACTATGACCGTCGGGAACTGATTGGGCATGCTGGTTCCTGGCGTATCGCGCCTCGTTTTTCCGACAATGCGGTTGCTTCGGAGTGCTATCATACCGACAAGGGAAGTTTCTGGATCCAGGCCGAAGTGATTGTCGGAGAGGATACTCTCAGATCGCCGGGGCTCGATTCCCGCGACCACCGGGGTATTTCTCCAGAGGTCTTCAGGGTTTCCTTGCGCGCCGACACCGGTTATATCGGATATCTGACTTCGTTTTTCAACGTGCCGGGTCTTTTTGGCTCCATACCGTACCAGTCATGGAACTATATCGGTGCGGATTGTGCCGATATTCTGACTGCCGCGCGGGCTCACTGGAAGGGTCGGGAGCTGAAGAAAGACTACAATGTCGCAATGCTCGTTACGAGTTTGGAGAGTCGAACAGAATTTCATGTGAAAAAGGGAAAGCCCTCCCTGGATATCGTTTGGAACAGAGATGTCTCGGTCGGGGATTTCATCGCGGTCCGATACAAGGGCTCCCGCCAGTATCAGCATATCGGCGCACTGTACAAAGATGTAAACGAGGACTCCTTGCTTAATCCTTCGGATGCAATCCTGCACGCCGGTCCGTTTTCGTTGAAAATCGGCTATCTGCGTGAGGGGAGTTTTGACGGCGAAGTTGTGATTCTCCGGCCGTGAGATAGACGTGAATTTGGGACGGTAGTGAGAGCTGGAGAAACAACAAAGCGCCTCGCGCAGCAAAGCCGCAACCAAATATGAATACACATTTGGGGGGACTGATAAACCTGCATTCGCGATACAAGAACTTTGTGGCCGGATTATGATCCAGTGATTATCTTTTGTGGGAAATTCAACGCAAACAGACCGGTGCTAATAGATTTGGGCAAGATTGAGCTGCACAATCCTGATCGGCATACCGTCGTTATAATAGGATACAAATTAAGCGGCACATCACCTGACGAGGATATGACGCTATACTACTTGGACCCATTATAAAAGCGGCCTATCAGAACACATTATGGCGCGAAGTACTCCAAATTCAAGGATGGGCCGGTAAGGAACGGCGTATGGAATCAAACTTTGCTGCTTACCACAACCAGGAACTAAAAATGAAAAGAAAAACAAGAAGCATATGCTTGTTTCTAATGCTCTCAGCAAATTTGCTTGCGCAGGCGGGGGGTAACCTTGATAAGTCCGCTGCGCACAGAGCGTTCGTGAATAGCTATGAAAATAAGGAACATAGAAAGATCGCCGAGAGCTATAAACCAGGAAAAGCTCTGAGGCTATACCGCACCGAGTGTGTGACAATAATGGAAAGAATACCTCTTTCAGTTCTTTTCAAAGATGACCAGATGCAAAACAGAGGCGCAGAGTACTGGTACGTCCTACTTTACGATGAAAACCAACTCGTTACTTGCGAGGAGTTTAGGTCCAATGGGGAGGTATACGAAGATTTGGGTAATACTACTGATGAGTTGGCCTTTGCCATTCAGGAACTCATCCTGGCAAAACCCAGTTTGGATCCTGTTATCGTAAGTTGTAGCCAGAGGGACTATTTCTATCACTATCCTGAACTTGGTGACTCGAACTTAACTCCCTTGTCTGTAGCGTCGGTATCTTCGAATGCAAACGTTTCTAAAATCGCGAAGCGTAGTCTTTGGCTCAGACTGGTTGAAGAAAGCAAAATGTCGGAAAGCGAACAGATAGCTGACGAGTACCGTAGAAGGTATTACGGGCCTGACGGTAAGCCGGTGCTTTCAAAAAGATTGCAGGAGGAATCCGATTTCGTGGAAACAGAACATTATTGGGATACCGGAAGATGGTTTAGAGAAAATTATCAATCCCCGTACTGAGTTCATGCATCGAGAAGCAATATTGTCAATCTATATACGACAGCTCTGGAAGCATTTTCTCCTTGAGGGAAACCCTATGAACAAGACCAATGTGTTGATCATCACTGTGCTTATATACACGGCCTTTGCCGGAGAAAACTTGGTGAATCTCTGACAATGAAATGGATACAATTTCCATTGAAAGGCAAGATCTCTTCCCAAATTGGAACTATACCAATAAGTCAAGTTAAAGTGTGAAGCTATTTTTGCGCGAACCCTTAGCTACTATGGTGATACTTTCAAAGCAATCCCTACTGACTACCAACCCGCAATAAAGAGAGAAATGGCAACAGCGATTATTGAAGCGTACGCTGAATCAGAAGGATTTGAAGTCAGGGTTCATGATCTCTTTATTCTTGGTGGCAGTATTTGTGTCAAAGGATACAAACCCGTTTGGCAGGCATTTGTCGAGTTAGGCAGGGAAGAAAATGGAAAGATGAAATGGTACTGGTCGCCTTGCGAAGAGTGTTTTCGATGCGCCATCTGCGTTGATGCGGAGACCGGTGAAGTCACAGGCGCCAATCTCCCCATGAGCCTTGAATGAACGAACACACTAGCATGGACATGACATTATACCCGTAATGGAACCAAACGTTGCTACTTACCACAACCAAGGAATAGAAAATGAAAAGAATCCCAATCGCCTTTCTGCCCATAATACTCTTGTTCAATATCTTCTGTTTAGCTACTGAATTCCGCTCGCGAGTTGCTAAGAATGCCTTTGTCAATTATTATGAAGAACAGGAGCACAGAGATTCCGCGGCAACTTGCAGGCTAGGGGGGAACGCGAAGTTGTTTCGCGTAAGCTGTCAAGGCATCATTGAGAGAATGCCACTCAATCTGTTAATGTCTGAGAGCAGAAAACAGAGCGGAAGGGATTATTGGCTTGCCCTGTTGTTCCTCGGTGACGAGCTTGAGCAATGCCTGGAATTCGAGGTGATAGATGGAGAGTACGAGCTAATTGGAACAATGAAGCAGGAATTCGCTTTTACAGTACAGGAAATGTTGTTGGCCAATAAAGGTACCGTGCCTGTCATTTTCGGTTGCAGTCCTTATGATTACTTCTATCATATACCCGAAAAAGGAGATTCTAACTTAACACCACTATATACGCTTTCTGTAACCGAAGATGCTTATAAAGCGGCAGTTGCTAAGGAAAGTAATCTAATGAAAGCGTTGCGGAATTCCGGGATTCCAGATATCGAGTTTACGCCAAATAATCCGGAATATTCCGAGTTTCTCCAGGATTACCAGAAGAACGAGTTCCCTGGATTCAGGAAGAAACTCGCCCAGGAATCGGATTTCAGGAAAGTCGAGTCTTATAGCACACATTCCTCAACCTTTTTTGTCTCCGTCCTTTGGGATTATGGGGGAGCATTTGCAGTGAGGATCAAGGAAAACCTCCTGTGTTAGTCCCATCGCATGCAGGAAATCGAGCTGTCGCCGGCCCGGTTGAGACAGAAAGATTCGTTTGGTGTTGATCAATGCAACCATTATGCCCACCATAGCGGTTGTCATCATGAAAGACGTGGGTTTGAAAGTTTGCTTTCCATCCCAACCTTCGATGGGGATACCTTCGCTTTGCAAGTGTGTACGCATGGATCGTTCCATAAGGCGCCAAACCATGAGAGCGATGATGAGAATCATTCCCAGTGCATCAATTCGGTGGGGTTTCTTAAGAAAGACGTCATTGACCACGAGAGGATCCTTAAGGAAAGCGAAGTTGGTCTCAACAGCGTATTGGCCTTTGTAGGTCTTGAGAAGCTCTCGACTATCCATACTCGCCGCACCTTCCGCTGGTACGTTGGTAAGGAGTACGAAGCACCCGCATATTTCCCTCTCCCGTTGCACCGCAGCACTGTCCAGTTCTACCTGCCATGAGAGTCGGTAGCGAGTGGTGGTAGGCACCGGCCTGTTCAAGGGTGGTCGTCCGGGTTTTCGAACTTCGAACGGGGCAATTTCGGCCGCTACACGATGTAGCTTCCCTGATAGAGATTCAGCCTTCTGGCGGGCAACCAGCGCATCGGCTTCACAGAAGTACACAGTGTTCAACTCAGATAGGAGCTTTTTGGTCTCTTTGGCTGATGCAACGATAGCTTTGTCAAGTCTCTTTCGGCGGCGTTTATCGTGCGAACTGGAATGAACCACAAGGGCTCTGTAAGGATTTCCATATAGTTCCACTGAGGTTTCAGCGACGTTGTACTCAGCAGCCGGTCTTCGAGATCTGGTGGGAATCTCAGCCATCACCCCCAAATCGGTCCACGCCCCCATAGCTACAGTCTCGCTAATCACCCGGCTGCATTCCTTGTACGAAGCCGGAAGCCGAGTGATGAATGAGTTGGAACCCACGGCTTCAAGATTGGGCCCTGTGACTGATGCGGAGTCGGCCACATAGACAAATGCCCCATTGCCCAATCCATGGCGTGCCATCAATGAACTGATGTGGGAAAGCATGCGGTTGTTCGATGCCTTGTCCGAGCTATTGCCGTCAAGGGTTTGTCCGAAGATCGGTACGCCCCGGTCAACGCAGAGCAGTTCGGTCATGAACTGTTTGAGATCCGGACGATGGTCTTTGCTGAAACCGTGGGTGATATCGGAGCCGGGCGGGGGCTGGTCCGTGTCGCATTGCGCATAATCCCCCCAAACGCTTGTGGAAGTCGTGTCGTAGCTCACCGCCCTTGTGTCGAGTCCAAATTCCCTTACTGCCCGGATTCCCACTTCTGTTACGATCATTGATGGCCCAGACTCGAAAATGGCATCAAGGCCGCGAGCCAGATTGTTATCGTTGAATGCAGAGGCCGCAACCGAAGTCCCCAACAACAGTTCTCTATCCTGGTGCGCCATGTAGCGCTCAAGTCGGTACAGCGGTGTTCTTCCGGAAAGGGTGTCCAACACCATGGCTTGTACAAGCAGTCCCGGCTGCACATGCATCTGAGTTGGGACAAGACGGTTGACGAGCTCTACCAGTCCCAACTGTCGACAGTATGCTGCAGCCACCGGTAGGTGTCCGAAGGTGAAAATGTCGGCGTGTTGCAAATTCAGATCCTTTGGCAAAGATTCACTGACTTTCATCCCCGTCCTCCTTCATAAGCTGAAGATTGATTGCCGTAATTCTATCGACTATCTCCCGCAACCGTTTGTCTTGCCGAATGCCAACCAGAGCAGATTCCACCCGTGAGTTGGGTATGTACCTCTGGCGCTGCCGACCGTTAACATTGACTACCAAATAGCGGCGTGGTCCGTGACGCTTACCTTGATGACACTTGCAGCCGGGGCGCGAGCACGTAGAGAAACGCTCAACCCAGGAGCCATGTAATAGCGACGAAAAGGAAGTCATTTCCGCCAAAAGCCTGTCACGTTCTTGCAGAAGCTGTTCTGAGTTAGTAAGACTTGCCATACATATAGTATAGCATATATATTACATGCTACGCAAGGGGCTCAAAAAAAAGGAGGAAAACCCTATTACTCAGCATCATAAAATGGTGAGGAATGTGTGTTATAGGACCACCGCAAGGTGGTTCAAGGAATACTACAGATCTCCATTTTGACATTAAAGGCGGTCAAACTGTATACCTCGAAAATCTCCGATTCTCCGGTATACGAAGAAACTTTCCGTGACGTCTCGGTCCGCAACGGCTGGTTCAAACTGCCGGTTGGAATTTCCAACATCGTAGTCACCGTAATCCGCTCCACCGACTACCTGTATTACGACATTCTGATCGACGGCGCCTCGGTGTTCGACAACGGCTACCAGCCAATCACCGCAAGTCCCTACAGTATCAAAAGCAGCTTCGCGCTCAACGGTGAAGGCTCATCGGTAACGGCCGGAGTAGCCGCGCCGGTGGGGGCGACGTATGTGGATACTGTGGGGAAGGTGTTGTATATCAAGTATGGGGTCGGGGATGGAGATTGGAGATTGGTGGGGGAATAATGGGTTGTAGTCGGCATTGCCATGCTTGCTGCAATCGTAACCTGCCGACGAATGTACCACCGAAATGTCCGATAAGGATAGACTCTTGTCTGACAAATCCACGCTTCGGCAAGCTCAGCAGAGGCTTTTTTAGACGCGATAGTGACGTGAGCCGGCTTTCCGCAGCAGGGGACTTTATTCGAGGGAGAATGCAGCCTTACGGTTGACTTTTTTTGTGCATTCCCCAGACCATCGAAACCGACTTCCGGTAGCTCGGCATGACCATCCGTTGCCTTTTTTGTGGTGAAAGCATATTTCGCAATTGATGGAGTGGTCGCCAATCACGTATTTTGTGTGTTTCCTGTTGTGCGATATCCACTGGAGGCGCGATACGGCCGAGCCGGCAAATTGAGCGGTATGGTCGCCGCGAAACCGGTCCGAATCGCCCCGATCGGAACTATGGCTAACTCTTTCCAAGAAGGTATAAAAAAATGTCGGACAAACGATCTGAGTTCGTGGAAAAGGTCCTTGATTCCATGACGGTTGAGCAGAAGGTGGGGCAGACTCTGGTTCTGGGGTTTGTCGGCACTATTCTTTCACCGGAAATCTTCCGGAAAATCCGGGACTACCACCCCTGCGGGTTTGCCGGAGGACTTAAATGGCGAATCCGAACCGCAATTCATGATCCCGGCGGTACCAACGTAGAGTATGCGAAAACCCGCATGGTCAGAACCATGAAAGGCACCAATCGTGATTTTCTGCCGGGGCTGCCCTGCACCTATTTCACCGATGCCGAGTACGCACATGTGATCAATCAGCTAAAGCGGGCTTCGATAGATTCGGGTGGCGTTCCCTGTTACATTTCGTTCGACGATGAAGGAGACCAGAGTGCGGAATACTATCGTAACGGATATCATTTCATGCCGACTTACTGGGGAATAACCCAGAGCGGTCGCGAAGAATTCGCTCACGATGTGCCATGGGCAATCGCTCGTCAGACACTCCCGCTGGGTTTCGACTGGTCGTACTCGATGTGCGTGGATGTAAATACTAATGAAATGAATCCCGAGATCGGCACACGGAGCTGGTCGGATGATCCTGAAGTCGTCACAAAGATGGCGCTTCAGGCGCTAAAAGGATACAACGAAGCCGGAATGATCTGCAGTGCCAAGCATTTTCCGGGGCGAGGCGCAAGTGTGTCGGATTCTCATCGCGGTCTGCCTGTTATCGACATATCCAAAGAGGAACTCTCCGAGATCCATCTTGCTCCGTATCGTGAGCTTTTCAAAGCTGGGCAGCCTTCGGTCATGACCGCACATTCGCTGTACCCGCAAATCGATCCCGACTATCCCGCAACTCTCTCGAAAAAGATCACCACCGGTATTCTGAAAGAGGAACTCGGGTTTGAGGGATCGGTGATTATCGACGAAGTCACCATGGGCGGGATAATTGAGCGGTACGATGTGCCCGAGGCCTGCATTCTGGCACTGAATGCGGGAGCCGACCAGATTTTATTTCGCGACGAAGGAGGCGTAATCGACGAAGCGTTTGTGGCGATGGTTGCCGCGGTGAAGGATGGGACAATCAGCGAGGAACGTATCAATGATGCGGTTCGGCGCACTCTCAAAGTGAAATACGACTACGGGTTTTTCGAAGGCGATAAGACGATTCGGGATGAAAACAAAGCGCACGAGGGTATTGCGGATCCCAAGGTGGAAAAAATCTCTATCGATTCGAGTCTTGGCGCGATTAAGGTAAT
The DNA here is from genome assembly GCA_964346405.1 of uncultured Fibrobacterota bacterium. Lineage (GTDB taxonomy): Bacteria > Fibrobacterota > Chitinivibrionia > Chitinivibrionales > CAYFVL01 > CAYFVL01. The sequence goes on along the minus strand of CAYFVL010000134.1, from coordinate 2,421 downwards.
TCGCGACGAAAATGACATCCTGCCGCTTCCCAGGGATAAGTTTGTCATGCTGGTCGAACAGGTGAATCCTTTGCACGAAATGACCAATACCCAGCAGTGTCACCCCAGTCTTTTGTGGGACAAATGTCTGGCGTATTCCGACAACGTTGGGCTCGTGGAAACGACTCTGCACTATGTGGAAGAAGACCGCGAGAGAGTTCGTGCCCGCAGGGACGAAGCCGACGTATTTATCGTGACGAATTTCTATAATCGCCGAATCGGATATGGTAACGAATTCGTCAAGGAAATTCACGGTTGGGGCAAGCCGGTTGTCGTTGTGACAAACGCGCCGTTTCCGTTCACGGTTCTGCCCGACTACAAAACGGTAGTGATAAACTATAGTTCGTCGCCGGAATCCTATGCCGAAGTCGCTCGGGTTCTGTTTGGGGGCTGAGCAGGGGGCGTCGATCGTCTGGATGAAAAATCGTACGCCCGGCATAATCCCTGTTTTCGGATTTGAAACCCGGACCGGATTGTCGAAGTCGGACCCTGGTTTACCGGCAGGGAGAGTCGCGCCTGTGGCTTGCCATACTTTATCGCATTGATAGTTCGGCCACCCGTTTTAGTAGATCACGTGATTTTGTGGTCAGCAGTTCGCAGTCTCGGGGAGGGGCGAGTGACCCTTTGTCATTGACAAAGGGTTGAGCCCAGATAGTTCGATGCCGGTCGACTGGAAGAGTCATGTCACCCGCTATCGCGTGGAATGCCCAATATCCAAGTGGTCCGAATCCGAAATCGACACTGGATATTGGAATGATCCGTCGCGGATCATAGTTGTCGAAAGTAAGCAGAGAAAGCCTTTCGGGAATCGAAAAACCAAGCATCTGAAGGCACTCCGACGGACGCTTCGCATACTCGTCCGAAGGCAGCACGGCGGCCGTGATCTCGTGATCGTTCATGTGCATAAAATGCCGCCCATAGATTCCTATATTGAAAATTGTCGCCAGTTCTTCGAAATACGGCTTCAGGAAATCAAGATCTCTTTTGCAGACTTGATTGAAAATTTCAAAATCGGAGGCCGTTTCCGGGCCGGTCCGAACTGCCTGAAGGCGCTCTTCCCAATCCGGTAATCTGGACTTGAACCGTACTATCTTTTCGCTGAGTTCCGGAGTTCCTTCCTTTTCGAAAACCATGAGCAGGCGACCAAACGTTTCAAAACGGTCACGGAGTTGGGTGCGAGTGATTGCATACCTGTGAACTCGTATGCCGTAGCCGCGGGCATATGTCTCAAGCATCGACGCCCTTCGATCCTGCCATTCGATGGATTCTTCGTATGAATATCCGACAAATCGGTGTCCCATGCCGGCAAGGGTCTCTATGGCGGAATGAACGGCTCTTTCCTCGGAAAAACGGCACCGGTAATATGTCTTGTCTTTCGGATGGTGAACGTTTCGTTCATCGATAGAGTCGAACCAGACGATCGGACGATTCAAAGACTTGAGTCTTCTTATGAGAGGGGCGTCGGGGTGGAGTTTAATCGAGCGAAGGGGAACCAGGGTTCCAAGATATCGGGAACCCAGATTCTCGGCATGGGAAATGATCGCCCGAGGGCCGTTAACCGTCTTTTCCCAGGCCCGCGGATAATCGAGATACACCGGCTGCATCTGAATATGACGAGGTTCAAGTTCGTTCAAAAAGGAGTTCACGAACTGAACTGTTCTTGGTTGGTGCAGATCCAACCAGGTTCGGCTGTCTACCAGAACCACAAGCACTACGTATGACTTCCCCGCTTCACTCCCCACGGGTCTGGTGCGGAGAGGTGCGCCCACAATATGCTTGCGGCCGTGCTTGTGAATAATTCCCTTGCGTGCCAGTATCCTGTATGCGGCGACGACCGTATGGGATGACACACGATAGACACTCACGTAATACTCCGTTTTGGGCAGCCGGTCACCTGCTTTCAGGATGCCTCCAAGGATTTCATTCTCAATCTCCCCGGCAATGTAATCGACACTGGAGCCGGCCGGCGACGGTGAATGGTTTTCGTGGGAAACGGAGCAAATCTCAGCAGGCCTTCCGCGAGTGCATCGTACAACTCCCTGTTCGGTCAGATACTTGAGTGCTTTCTGAACGGTAGATTCAGAAACCCTGTAGCGCTTCGCGAGTTCTCTGCGTGAAGGCAGGAAACCTTCAGGGTATTCCCCGCCGTTCGTCGCTTGCTCAATCCACCCGGCCACCTTCCTGAACAAATAGCCTGAAGACATCGTGCCTTTTTCACCTTTCATCCGGTTCGATTCCGTTTGAGATCAAGTGTATAAGCATCATCGCACTCAACTTTGGACAATATAGCAGTTTGTACCGTCTGTATGCCCGCGAAGGGGACCTTATCTTAGTTAGTGCTTGTCCGAAAAGTCCCTAAAACGGACGCTGAGCCTGTCGAAG
>CAYFVL010000133.1:0-15508 GCA_964346405.1 uncultured Fibrobacterota bacterium | reverse complement strand
GTAAGTTTAATGCCCGTTTTTTCCTGCATCATCTCTTCCCGGAGGGCTTCGGTGAATCCCTGAATAGCGTGCTTGGCGCCTGAGTACGCGGTCTGGAGCGGAATACCACGATAAGCGACGGAAGAACCGACCTGTACGATCACTCCACGCTTACGCGGAATCATCTTCTTCAGAACGGCTTGCGTACAGTATACATACCCCAAATACGAAACTTCCGTCACCCGCTTGTATTCCTCGGGAGTCACTTTCATAAAAGTTCCAAATACCGTGGTCATAGCTACATTGATCCAGATATCGATCGGCCCCAGCTCGTGTTCGATCTGATCCACCGCCGCGTTCACGGCATCAGAATCAGCGACATCCGCCTGTATCACCAAAGCCCGTGCTCCCGCCTTTTCGACCTCTCTACGTGCTCCTTCCAGCCCCTTGGCTCCGCGAGCCAGCAGTGCCAGATTCATACCCGGCCGTTTTGCAAAGCGCTGTACCACGGCTCGACCAACACCGCCCGAGGCTCCGGTTATTACCACAACCTGTGAATCATTTTTCGACATACCCCCACTCCCCGTGTAAAATTCCCTGCGTGTATTTTCCCTCAATTCCATCTTGAGTACGCAAACAGTGTGCCGAAAAGATCAAGAAACTGTATCCGCCCGAAGGTATTTCGGGTAACCGGATGTTGAAACACGTATATTCACTACTTGGATATTTTAACGTGGAGACTAACCAAATGCAACGAAACAAATTCGGGCAAACCGGATTATGCGTCGGTCCGCTGGGCTTTGGCGCTTTTGGGGCCGCCCGGGACCCAAAGACAACCGAACATATTCTCGACATAATGATTGACTGTGGTGTAAACCTTATCGACACCGCCCAGGTGTATCCCGGATCGGAAGAATTTCTCGGCAATTATCTGCAAGGCAAACAGGATATTGTTGTAGTAACCAAATGTGGAGAACACGAAATACTCCCCGACGGCTCCATGCGTTCCAAACGGATTGATCTTGAAACAATTGAGACTTCACTTAAACGGCTAAAAAGAGATTGCCTCGACATAGTGCTCCTTCATTCGTATGATCTCGACATGCTGGAAAGCGGAGAAGCGATTGAAGTTTTGAGAAAAGCCCGGGAGCAGGGAAAGCTACGTTTCTTCGGATATTCCGGGGATAACGAGAACGCCATTCACGCTGCCACGGTTCCGGGAATTTCCGTAATAGAGACATCGCTGAGTGTCTGTGATCAGATCGCGATATCACGTCTCCTCCCGCACACCCGGCGTGCCGGCATAGGCATTATCGCTAAACGCCCGGTGGCAAACGCCGTCTGGCGCTACCGGGACATACCCATGGACGAAGTGCCGGAGCAGGTGCGAGAATACGCCCATCGACTAAGGGACATGAAATTCACTCTTGACCGATTCGATTCGAATATCTCGGAATGGGCGGAACTTTTTCTGCGATTTACAATAAGTATTCCCGGTGTGCATTGTGCCATCGTAGGAACTAGAAACCATACCAATGCCGTGCATAATATCCAATTTGCCGAAAGAGGTCCTTTGCCCAATGAAGCCGTGCTGTTGATCAGGGATGCGTATAGGGAACTTGAGAAAAAGGGAGGGATGGATTTAAAGGGACTGAATTAATTTCGGATACTTCGACAAGGCGCACCCGTCACCCCTCACCCCTCACCCCTCACCCTTCACCCTTCACCCTTCAACCTTCAACCTTCAACCTTCAACCTTCAACCTTCACCCTTCAACCTTCAACCTTCAACCTTCAACCTTCAACCTTCAACCTTCAACCTTCAACCCCGAACCTAAATCCCCAAACTCATCTGAACCCCACCAGCGGATTCCTCTCCCCAGAGTCTTCCCGCAAGCCCGGATGCACGACGAGTCGGGCGATTGACAGCTTGCTTAAACAAAGTACGGGTCCCCGCTATTGTCACCGATCCCCGGGCGCGAGTGAGAGCGGTATAAACCAGTTCGCGGGTAAGCACGGGAGTATCACGTTCGGGAAGCAGAAAAATCACCTCACCGAATTCCGACCCCTGACTTTTGTGAACGGTGAGTGCGAACGCGGTCTCGTGCGGCGGAAGGTGTGCGGGCGCTATTGAGCGGTATCCGCCTTTGGGAGATGAGAAAAAGGCCCGAAGCTCCCCGTTGGCCGCGTCGTCGGGAAGGATAATGCCGACGTCCCCGTTGAATACACCAAGTGCATAATCGTTCCTCTGAATAAGTATCGGCCTGTTTGCGTAGAACTGGTTATGCGGGTTCAATAATCCCTTTCGAAACAGTCGATTCTCGATAACTCGATTGACCGCATCCACACCGACAACCGATTTGCGGACCGCGCACAACACTTTGAATTCCGAGTATGCCGCAAAGGCCTGTTCAGGAGTGGTCGCTACTGAAAGGTTTTCATATCCACGAGTGATCTGGTCCAAAACCGGCTTGTTGGAAAGAGGTGCGTGCTCATCGACGAATCGTGCGCTGGAGTGCGTTTTATTCTCACAGACCCTGAATGCCTTTTCGGCATCACCGCTTCGTACTGCATCCGATACCTCCCGAATGCCTTCGTCAAACCGATACACATCCCGGAAACCCACGATACAGTCGGCGAGTGGCGAATCGGATTCACAAAGCGGGATTGGACCACCGAGCCGATCTCCCAGGCGTTTGGCGTATCGGCCGGTAATCCCACCGAGTGCGGTTTCGGAGCAGATATCGGCAAGAAGCGCCCCGGCCTGAACCGATGCAAGCTGATTGTGATCACCCAGAAGAATAAGGCGGGAATTGGGGCCAAGGGCGTCCAGCAGATGCGACATGAGCGGTATATCTACCATCGATGCTTCATCGACGACAACGATATCCGCGGCGATTGGGTTATCGCGATTGTGTTTGAATCGACCGGAAATGCCACCTGCACCGAGAAGCCTGTGAAGGGTCACTGCCCGATCGACCGCGGCCACCGGTGAACCGTTGGGGTGATCACGGCTCAGTCCAATGCCCAGAGCTTCTTCCAGACGTGCGGCCGCTTTACCGGTCGGGGCCGATGGGACAATACGATGCTCGGGGTTGTACTCGCCAAGCAAGGAAAGTATTTTTGCCGCCGATGTTGTCTTTCCGGTTCCCGGACCGCCGGTTATCATGCAGAACCCCCGTGTCAAGGCATTCCATGCGGCCACCCGTCGAAATACCGACCAACTGGATTCAAGAGGAAATGCATCACATACCCGTGAGACCGCCTCTCTTTGCTTCCGAACGGGAAAGGTACGCTGCGCCAAACGGGTGATTCCCTTCGCGACGTTTATTTCGTATCCGAAAAACTTATGCGTATAAACTCGTGTTCGATCAAGAATAAACGGCCGAAAATCCCCCGGACGACCTACCGCCGGACATGCTTGAAGCGACAACGCCAGGTGTTTGAGATCGTCAAATACAAAGTCCTCATTTCCCACCTGGTTACCAGGAGACTCCAGCGGAGCCGAGAGATCTAAACAGATGTGCCCGCGTCGGGCCCCAGCGCTCGTCAAAGCAAGCACCCGAAGAACCTCCGCCGAAACCTCCCCACACACCCGCCGAATAAACGAAACGACCTGCTCGTCAATCGATCCATTTGGAATTGCGGATTTCGAATTGCGGCTCTTTTCACCCCGCCTCTCCACACTTTGACCTGTAGCTTTCATCAGACAGCACCCTCCAAAGCCATTGAAACCCAGCAAATCCAATCCCGGAACTCCGCCCCATCATCCATCATCCATCATCCATCATCCATCATCCATCATCCATTACCCGTCAACCCCGCCCAAATCCGCTCAACCTTCTCCCGATCAGGTCGATCGTAGAAGAAACCTGTGTCCCCGTCCGAATCCTCACTCACTCCCCGAAGAAACACATACAAAACCCCACCGAAATGCCGGTCGTACTCGTAGCCCGGGAGCCGATGAATCAAGTATCGATGAAGCGCGAGGGTGTACAGGTGATACTGAAGAGTGTAAAAGTGACGCTCCATAGCCTCCTTAAGGTGGATCGGAGCGTAATCCTCGATGCGCCGGCCCAGGTGATTTGATTTCCAATCCACCAGGTAGTACCGCCCCTCGTAAAGAAACACGCAGTCAATAAACCCTCGCACCAGCCCTTCACAGGGCTGAAAGCGAAGCGTCCGAAACAGCTCTTCGGGAGAGCGGTTCGCGTCCGGTGCCATTCCACGAAACAATACAGACAGTGATTCGGGAGTAGTATACCCAAGTGGAAAGTGGAATTCCATTTCATTCAGCCGGTCTTCTTTGGGAATATCTTTTAACGTAAACCCGCCGAACACACCGGGTATTCGTGCTCCGGTGAGCGTCTTCAGTGTATTCATCAACGTATCGGTCCATTCATTTTCGAACCCGTATTTGCTCAGTTTTTCAGTTACGAGTTCCCGCGTTTCGGGTGACTCTGGAGTGGTGAAATCAAGCTCCTCGAGTATCTCGTGAAGAAAACTGCCGGCCGAAGCTCCGGCGGGGAAATCGAAGATCGTTCGTTTGCCGGTATCTTCGTCGACCGGAGCGGAAGATGTGCCAACAGCGTCCCGATCCACGGGTTCGGGCTCTTCCGCCCCCCCGACAACCAGAGACGTGAAGCTGGCGATTTTCCACGGCCGACCGAATCCGCCGGTAAACGAGCGACACTGTAGCGGCGCCCCCTCGCTGATAACGGATCTCAACTCAACGGCTTCATCATCGGGCAAAGGCTCGATCTGAATTGCGTTCCCCGAGGCCCCGGCCAACCTTTCCAGATCGTTTCGAACATCGGAATCCGAAAGACTCTTCAGATGTGCCTCGACTGAGGCTACCGGCTTCTCCATATCGAGTTCCGATGGACGATGGAAAAGGTAGGCCGGCGCCGATGAAAACGTATCTTTGAATCGCCCCCAGGTGATACAACAGTGAGTACGAGCGCGTGTCAAAGCGACGTACAACAGCCTCAGGTTCTCGGCAAGTTGCTCATGTTCCGCTTTGTGCCGGAATTCGTCAATTGTTTCAGAACCAATATCGTAGACGATTCTTCCGGATTCAGCTACATGATACGTGATCGTATTGCCACGCACCCGTGCGGTCCTCCAGAGAAACGGGCAGAACACAATAGGGAATTGGAGCCCCTTTGATTTATGAATGGTAATAATTCTCACCGCGTCTTCGTCGCTTTCCAGACGCAATTCGTGCTCCTGTTCGGACGAATTCCCCGAATCGATCAGTTCCTCCAGCCGCCGTACAAGTCGTGAAATGCCCTGCTCCTGTCGAACACTTTCGGCCTGAAGGATCTCTCCGAGGTGCTGCATATTGGTGACCGCCCGCTCTCCATCGGGTAATCGGAGCTGGTTTTCCAGCACACGACGGTGTCGAGTCAGATCCAAGAGCATGCGGGAAAACCCGTGCTCCTCCCAGGTATATCGGTATTCATGAAATTCCCGCCACAATTCCTCATACGCACTTTCATCCCGAAGCGCCTCGTCGAGATCGTTTGCATCCAGCCCGATCATCTCCGTACACAAAGCAGCCCGCACCAGGCGCTGATCGTGTGGGTCGGCGACTGCCGCCAGTACCCGAAGCATCTCCTCGGCCTGCGGACTCTCAAATAGGTTACCCGCACTCTGAAGTACCGCGGGTACGCCGAGATGAGTCAATGCCCGTTTCATGCTTCGAGCCTCGGATCTCTTGTCGACAAGTACGGCTATGTCCGATGCCCGCACCGGCGAGTCCCCAATGCGCGCCCTTCCTATTGCGGCTCGCGAGAGAATGCCTGCAATCCGAGAAGCCGTCGCACGTTCAATTTCCACGCCGGCGACAGCCTTGGGAATCGGTCCCCCACCGTCGATAAACCGGTGAGAATCGGCAAACCAGATCGTCATTGGTGCGACTTCGGTCGAATCCAGCACCAGCGGTTCCGCGGGCGGTTTCTCCGGGCTGGATACGGGACGGAAGGGGATATCCTTTTCGAACAAGAACGGATTTACCGCCGATGAGAAAAGGGTATTCACCGCGGAGACCAGCTCGGGACGAGAGCGGTAGTTTACTTGTAAAGTATGACGACGACGAGCCGCACGGGCGGCCGCGATGTAGGTGAATATGTCGGCGCCCCGGAATCCGTATATTGCCTGTTTCGGATCACCGATCAGAAACAGTGATCCGTTACGCCCGGGGAAAAGGGTGGAAAAGATTTCGTACTGAAGAGGATCGGTGTCTTGAAATTCGTCAATCAAAGCCGCGCCAAACGATCGGTTCACTTCCCGAACAAGCACATCGCGTCGCGGTCCGCATACCACCTCGTGCAAAGCAGTAAGCAGGTCATCGAATGTCCGCACGTTATACTGTAATTTCTTTTCCCGAAGCTCTCTTGTCAAAGAGGTGACGAAAAGCACGCTTTTTCCAACCAGTTCGGTGGAAAGGACGTCTTTCAACGTCTCCGAGGCCCGAAGCACTTCGTCACATAAATCGAAAAACCGATGCCGGGGGGCGGTCTGCCCCATTTTGGTTGCGGATTCGATTGTGCCGGGGGTGAACTTTTCAAAATCCTCGAAAAGGTCGACTGTATACCTTCCGTGGTTTCGAAACCACTCCATTTCACTCAGAAGCCGACGGACGGTTGACTCACGATAGCGCGACTTGTTTAGCGCCGGGCAGAGCAGCAGTTCGCCGATTTCCTCCCGAACCGCGGGCCACTCACGACTCATCGCGCAAAAAGCCCGCTCAAAAACCGATTCCTCCCGTGCACTGTCTTTGGGTTTGAGTTGCGGAAGTACATTCAGACCGGGTTGAATCAAATGGGTGGGTACAAGCCTCAGAAGTGAGGATGGCGAATAGCCTCGACGGAGCGCATAGTTTACCAGGTAGGGTGATGACTGGTAAAAGTGAGTGCGCCAAAAATCTCCCGCCGCCTCCTTCAGCAGCTTTTCCCCGTCGGTCACCAGCTCAACATCGAACCGCACCCCGGACTCGAACGCATGCTGCTGCAGCACCCGACGACAGAATCCATGAATGGTAAATATAGCCGCTTCGTCGAATGACCGAAGGGCCAGAATCAACTGATCGCGCGCCCGTTGTGGATCGGCCTTATCAAGGATGCCGCGTAGGCTTTCATCCTCGCATTCCCCCGTTTCAAGCACCCGGAGGGCCTCACCAATCAGACCTCGGATTCGTACCCTGAGTTCCGCCGTTGACGCTTCGGTATAGGTCACTACCAGAATGGATCCTACCGAAAGTCCCTTTTCCAGGAGTTGCCGAAGGTAGAGACGAGAGATTGCAAACGTTTTACCGGTGCCGGCGCTTGCTTCAATCAGATGAGTCCCGGTCAGAGAGCAGCCAAGCGTATCGAATACGTGTATACGGGATTCCATTATACATCCCCCTCGTGCTCGAGCAACGGCTTCCAGAACGCTTCCGACGCGGCGGCGAATGCATCATCGACAAGTGACCGATCCCGCCAGACCATCGCATAGTACGGATCTTTCCGTTCTCCCTCAGAGAAATCGGAACCGTCCCAGACGCGCTCGGCGCGGGCACACGCCCCAGGATGATCGTCCTCCTTCAACAGTTTACGTTCGGCATACGTCCACGAAGTATTTGGGGCAAACGGATAGGGAAAATAGAGTCCCTCAACAAATGCCCGCACCAGATCGTCCAGGATCTCGCTGGGGTTGTCGACCGGCCGGTAGCGGACGGCTTTGGGGGTTATCGTCTTCTGTTTGCCGCGTCCTCCAGTGGGCGCCACCCCGAGCAGAATTGTTTCGCGAGGCATACTCTCGTCCTTCGTGCAGTTCAGCAGCAAATGTTGAATCCAGGCAACGATCCGTTCCCGCGCGCCGAGACGACCAAATCGATACGTTACCAGGCGGTTCCCTGAAATTGAGTCGAGACGGCCGACAACTGTCAAGCCGCCCGCCGTTGTCTCTACCGAAAAGGTATGAAGGCCGTCCCCTTCTCGGTATTCCTCAACAAAGGGCAAAAATCGGTCAACCTGTCCCGATTCGTGGTCATACACACACTGCCCGACCATCCCGTGCGGAAGAACCCCTTTCTGCCTTAGGGGTTCGAAACACCGGTCGGGGGGAACGCCCCGCACCGCATTTTCAAGGATCTGTTGGTGTACCGAATACCGATCGAGCCCCTCCAGAACGAACGGTTCGTCGTCCGACATGGTGGGAGTATCACCCGGGAATCGCATTCCCAGTGACTCCCGAACGAAGAAGGCCGCGGGGTTCTTGTAAAATCGAGTCAATTCATCGAGGGTAACCTGTCGACGATCCCTTCCGTCGGCCGGCCCTAGAGGACCGCGCACAAACGGCGGCAGATCCCGCAACCGTTCTCGCCCGGCCAAAGCAGCTTCATACATCGGCCTGGAATAGCTGAACAGAGAGGAATTCTTTTTGAAATATGACTCGGCAAACCCATGCAGATGATGCCGGACCGTAAGGCTCTGGAGCACCGATGCGCCGTTGTCGCCGACAAATCGTCCGTCCAGATAATCGGCAAGCTCGCCCACGACAACCGACCACGGGAGTTCCGTATTATCGACTGCACTTCGTCCCACATAGCTGATGTGAAGAGCTTCCCGGGCCGACAAGATAGCTTCGAGAAACAGATATCTGTCATCCTTACGCCGGTTTCGATCGCACTCGACGGGAGAGCGGGCCACGATATCAAATGAGAACTCACGATCCGATCGCGGGAACGCCGTATCATTCATACCCAGGAGCCCAATCATTTTCATAGGCACGCTTCGCATGGGAAGAAGCGAACAGAAAGTGACTCCCCCGCTGAGAAAACCTCTTCCCATCTCCTTGCACGATAATGCCGACTCGAGACGACGTGCGAGGATATCGAATGATACTACTTCCCCGTACCCGGATATTTCCTGCTGATCGACGAGATCTCTGACCGCATCCAGCACGGTCAGGTATTCCCGATCGGTTGCTTCGGGATGACCAAATACGGTCTCGAGAGCGTCTTGAAGAACTTCCGACCATTCCTCGAGACGACGCGATGTACGGGTTTCAGCTACAATTGCCCCGATACTCTGAACGAATCCGGCAAGAATTCCCAGCGTTTCGGCTTCGCCGGCTTCGACAGTATCGTAGGGCAGGACACCCCTGAACAAAAGGGGCTCCGACCCGTCAATGCGCATCAAGGCGCCCAGAATAAGGCGGTCCAGGCCGTGCTCCCAGGTATTTTCGGCCGTTCGCGGATTTCCCCTTATCGCCCGGTCGTCCGCATTCATCCCCCATCGTATCCGGACGTCGGCAACCCAGTGTCGAATCAGCGAAAGGTCTGCTTCCGAGATGTTCCATTGTTTTCGTATCCGCCCCGATTCCAGAAGACTCACCACCTCCGCGGCACTGAACCGTTGCTTGTCGAGGGAGAGGAGACGCATGAAATCGCCGAACATCCGGGAAGATCCACCCAGTGTTGTATCGGCTATACTGTAGGGAATTGCGGGCGAATCGCTCGAGGAATGATCGAATACCGCCTTGATATACGGCGCATATTCCTCGATATCGGGGGCCATGATCAGGACGTCGCGAGCCGCGATACCGGATCCCGAATCGAACAAGTCAAGCAAATAATCGTGAAGGACCTCCACCTCTCGTCGAGGGTTGTGACAGACGTGGATACGTATCGAACGATCCTTGGGGCTACAGGTCTCTCTTTCGACCGGTGTTTCGAGATTGTAAAGGTCACGCTGCACGGCGCCGAGGGCAGTGGTTGCCGTGGGTTCCTCGAACGATTGCTCGTCTTCGGCATCCATCCCGTGCAGCACTCGGTGAAACTCCCGGCCTTGTGTGCCCAGGGAGGCAAGGAGCGGATTTCCGCTCTCCAGATGCATTCCCTCTACCCGGTCTCGCCCAAGTCGCACGGATCGCCGGGCGATCGCTTTTTCGGTGACGATATCGTCCCAGAACCGGGGAGTGGGAGTCGGAAGAAAAACATGGACCGGAATAAGCGTTGACACCGCCTGAAGAATTTCGAGATGGAGCCGGGGAAGCGTACTCATTCCGAAAAGAAATATTCGGGCCGGTAATGGCCGACTCGGTGGGTGCTCGCGAGATACCGCTTCGAATAATTTCTCTCGTAGTCGCGCGCGATGCGGCACGTCTTCGGAGCCGAACACCTCACGCCACAACTCGGCCTGCCAGGCATGTTCGGGCGATTCGGCCGCATCATTGGCTCTTGACCAACTCAGAACCATGTCAGGGCGAAAAACAGTGTACTGATCGAATCGGTCGGCAAGCTTTTCCGCCAGCTCAAATGTCTTTATTCCGGTCGGGTCGGCCCCCGGATACTCCCGCACTCGCTCGAACCCCGGACGATGCAGCACCCGCCGAAAAGCGGTAAGCAGACGCCAGACAAGCACGGCGGGATCGGTCGGGGAGCGGGGGGTACTCTCGGGAAACCAGCACCCGAACAGCCGCTGAAGAATCGCGTTGGGAAAAGGGTATTCGATATGTGCCGATACGCCAAGAAGTTGAGCCAGACGGATCGACAGATACCGCTGCATGCCCATACTCTGCACCACGACCGTTTCCGCGGTCATCGGTGGCGGAGGACTATCTCTCATAACCCCGGCCAACTGCTCGACCAGTATTTCTATTCGATTACTCGTATGTAACCGCAAGCCCGTCATATCATACACTTTTTTAACTCCGTTGCAAGCCCCGAATTGTTCCCGAAACCAAGGGCTTACGGAATAAAGTCTCCAAAAATCGCGAAGAGATCAGGTCGGCTCTCAAGGCGCTTGTGCAAGGGCATATTACATACTATAGCTGACAAATCCACGATTGGCCATTGAGTTTCGATGTTAAATCGAGAAAATGTAGCGAATTTGACCTGCGCACAGTATCTTATGCCGCAATACAAAGGATACACATTTCGGATATGATTTGTGGAGCGATGAGCCTTTGCATCCCGGGAGACATGCAAAATGGAGAACATCGATTGTATTGTCGATCGAGATCAGATCGATACCTTCCCCCGATTCAATCCCGCATTTTCGCAGGTAACGCATAGCAATCATGCCGGTTGCATCATTGACGGTGACCCATGCGGTGATCCCCCATTATTTTTTAAGTGCGTTTCGAAACAGCGACTCCATTCGTCGGACGATCTCCCGTCGTGCCACCGTATCCTGTACGAATTGGATGTACTTCGCGGAATCGCACGTTTCTTGAGAATACGGTCGGGTCATACCCACCTGAAGCGATTCGAAACATTTGGCAGTATTGCCTTGGGGGTCCCGCGACGCCCCCGCGCACGGCTTTCAGGCGTATCGGCCTTCCCTGTGCGACATCGAGCATGCCCCGATCATGAAGTACACGCGGGGCTTTGTTCATTGTTACCGGAGAGGTCCCTGCCTCCCGTGCCAAATGTCTTATTGCAGGCAGACGAGCACCACGCCCGAGTCGGCGGCTCTGCACATACCTCTCAATCAAAGGAATCACATCCGCGACAGTCGGCATATGCCCTTCCTAACCCAGAATTCGCAATCAACTCACGGCATTCTGCTCGTTTCGACTACCAAACCTGGGCCGGCGTTATTCACTCCTGACGTACATGTATCAAGGGACGGGGCCATATAGCAACTATTTCCTCCCGGCATCCTCCGGAAGATCCGGCCGCCGACATGCCGCGACCGCGAGTTCGTCGCACCGCTCATTCTCCGGGTGGCCCGCATGGCCGCGGACCCAGGTTATTTTGACGTCGTGCTTGTCACAGAGATCAAGCAAGCGCCCCCACAGATCCGGATTCAGGGCATCTTCGTTTTTGCCACGTTTCCACCCCCGTGCGCGCCATCGTCGGGCCCATCCCTTTTCTATGGCGTTCATGACATACTTGGAATCGGTGACGACTGTTACTCGACAGGGCTCCCTCAGGGCCTCGAGACCGGCAATCACCGCCAGGATTTCCATTCGGTTGTTGGTGGTCTTACGAAACCCGCCCGACAGCTCTTTTCTTTTTCCGTTATATTCCAGAATCGCTCCATACCCTCCCGGTCCGGGATTTCCCGAACACGCACCATCGGTGTACAGAGTCACCAGCTTTGACATCGTACCTTCTCTTCCGTTTTTCCAACTGAATTTCACCGGTTTTCTCAAATCCCACGCGCGACTCTTCCGCAAGTGGTCCGGCTCCACCGAACTGCGCGGGCGTCTGCAAAATACGTTATTTCCTGAGAAACCTTTCAGGAGAGACTTCGGTATGGGGAGAGCGAATTGCCATGGAGGGGTTTTGTCGCAGCTCTGCGTTTTCTAATTAACAATTATAGAAGTAATTACGCGAACATGTTTTCGCGCATTTCTTCGAAAGTTGGGCCTTTCATTTCGGGGATCAGTGGCGTGATGCTGTTGTACAGGGATTTTATATCGCCCAACTCCACGTTGGATTTCAATTCATGAAGAAATCGCTCCATCTCTTCGGGGCTGTGTTTCCCATTTCGCTGGACCCGAATCTTATCAAACGGCGTTTTATCAAGGTTTTCATCCTCGGTGAGAAGCTCTTCTTCCATCTTTTCCCCCGGCCGCATCCCGGTGAACTTGATTTCTATGTCCTCATTGATCTTGAGTCCCGACAGCTCAATGAGATTTCGCGCCAAATCCACAATCTTCACGGGTTCGCCCATTTCAAGCATGAAAATCGCATTCGATTCCTGGAGGCTCGAGGCCTGAAGAACGAGCTGCACAGCTTCGGGGATGGACATGAAGAATCGACGGGTTTCCGGACTCGTTACCGTCACCGGACCCCCGTCACGTATTTGCTGTTGAAACAGCGGAATAACGCTACCGCTTGAACCCAGAACATTTCCAAACCGCACGACATTGAATAAAGTTTTCGAAGGACTTCGCTCAAGAACGACCCGTTCGGCCAGACGTTTAGAGATCCCCATAATCCCCCTGGGATTCACAGCCTTGTCGGTGGAAATCATGACAAACTGCTTTACCCCATTTTTCTCGGCCGATGAGGCGAGCATCGCAGTGCCCAGAACGTTGTTCTTGAAACATGCGATCGGATTCCATTCCATAAGATGAACATGCTTATAGGCGGCCGCATGATACACAAAATCGGGTTGATATTCTTTCATGATCATGTCGACAACCGCGCTGTCCAGAATAGAACCCACAACGGTATGAATGGCAATGTTTGGATGTCGCCGCTTTAGTTCCAGGTCGATCGTATACGCGTTTTCCTCACCGGCATCGAGCAGTATCATGCGTGAGGGAGAGTATGCGGCCACTTGATAGCATATTTCGGACCCGATCGAGCCCCCGGCTCCAGTGATCAGCGCGGTTTTGGCCGCGATCTGTTTCCGAACGTTCTTGTCGTCAAGCTTGATATTCGGCCTGCTTAGAAGGTCGTTTATCGAAACTTCCCGGATATTGTTAAGCGCATATTTTCCGCTCATGATGTCCAGCACCGACGGCGTGATTTTGAATTTCACCTCCCAATCGGGAATTCGGGACGCATCGACGATTTCCTTTACCAGCTTGTTAGTGGCTTCGGGGATGGCGATGAACACTTCATGCACTCGATATTTTTTAATAAAACCGCGCATGAAATCAACGTCGCCCAGCACCTTTATGCCCTGAATCCGTTTACCGTGTGTGTTGGCATCCTTATCAATAAACCCAACCGGGACATAATGCTTGTTCTTGCTTGATTTGAGCGATTTTGCTATTTCGTTCCCCGCGTTACCGGCTCCCACGATCAGAACATTCCGCGATTCTTCGCTCATTGGGACAAAAGATTCGCGAAAAACGCGAATGCCGAAACGAGTTCCACCATTGAACGCTATCAGGAGCGCGAAATTCAGAACGTAGATCGAGCGTGGATAACCTGAGAGACGGCCGCTGAAAATGATCACAAACATGAAAACCAGGCCGGTAAGCGCCGACGCCTTGATGATGTCTCGGAGATCATCTACGCTCACATATCGCCAGATTCCCTGAAAAAGATTGAACGTACCGGAAAATAAGAGGAAAATCACCGCATTGATCGGCATCGTGTAGAAACAATACCGCGCATACTCCTCACCCCCGAGAGTGAAATCAAACCGAAACAGGAATGACAACAGTATGCTTCCCGCGGCAAACACCATGTGCATAAACACAATGATTATAACGCGGTAGCGCAACAGATACTGGAGAAATGGCTCATGCATAGTTAAGTTATTATAGCACAACGGCTTGGATAGTGTCAATAATTACCTCGAGAGTGTCCTCGGACAGAGCCGTTCCCGAAGGCAGGCAGAGTCCTTCTCTGAAAAGAGCCTCGGACACTCCGTTGGTATAACAGGGGACTCCCCGAAAAACCGGCTGCATATGCATGGGTTTCCAGAGTGGTCGCGATTCTATGTTCTGTTCCTCGAGGGCAACCCGTACAGTTTCGCGATCCCCCTTGCATTTCATGGCATCGACTACAACACAAGTGAGCCATCGATTCGATCTGCCATATTCCGGCTCCGGCATAAAGGAGATTCCCGGAATATCGCCCAATTTCGACACATAGAAATCAAAAATCTCGCGCCTGCGGGCTACTCGGTCTTCTATCACGGAAATCTGCGCCCGCCCGATCCCGGCGGCGATATTGCTCATTCGATAATTGTATCCGACAACGCTATGCTCGTAATGTGGAGCCGGATCCCGTGCCTGAGTGGCCAGAAAGCGACCACGATCGATCAGATCCTTGTCTTGTCCTACCAGCATGCCGCCGCCGGAAGTCGTGATTATCTTATTGCCGTTGAACGAGTAAACTCCAAAGGGGGCTATCGTACCGGTATGCCGTCCGCGATAGGTCGCCCCAAGAGATTCCGCAGCATCCTCCACAACCGGGACTTCGTAACGCGAACAGATTTCGGTTATGGCGTCCATATCGGCGCTTTGACCGTAAAGATGCACCACGACCACCGCTTTGACTTTATTGCCCTTCCTGAGACGGTCCTCGAGCGCGGTTTCCAGCAGCGCGGGATCCATGTTCCAGGAACGAGACTCGCTGTCCACAAAAACCGGAGTAGCGCCCACGTGCATAATTGGGTTTGCCGAACCGATAAACGTGAAATCCGAACAGATAACTTCATCACCTCTCTGCACATCCAGAAGAAGAAGTGCCAGGTGTATTGCCGCCGTACCCGATGACAACGCGACCGCGCATCGGCCGCCGGTGTACGCACAGACCTCTTTCTCAAAAGCATCTATATGAGGTCCGATTGGCGCGACCCAGTTTTCATCAAATGCCTGTTGCACAAAGGCCTGTTCTTTGCCGGATAAATGAGGCGGAGAGAGATATATTCTTTGTTTGTTTTGCACTGGTTTCTCAGATTTCTACCACGAAACTCGGGGACATGGCCGCATAATGCTCTACCCCTCGACATTTCGACATTTCGGCTCCGCTCACTTCGGCTCCGCTCACTTCGACACCTCAGTGCAGCGCAATACATCGCTCCGCTCACTTCGACACCGCTCAGTGCAGCGCGGTACGGCGG
>CAYFVL010000132.1:0-15616 GCA_964346405.1 uncultured Fibrobacterota bacterium | reverse complement strand
GGGCGAAAAGCGCCCGTATTAATTCTTGGCAATTGTCGGTCGCCACACTAGAATGTCGCCAGCCAGCCGCCGTCGACATACAGAATCTGCCCGGTCACGAATTTTGACGCCTCGGAAGCCAGGTACACCGACGCACCTTCAAAATCACTGGGATTTCCCCATCGTCCCAGCGGCGTCCGTTTTTTGACCCAGGCATCGAACTCCGGCTTGTCTACCAACGGCTGGGTCATGCCGGTCCGGATATAGCCGGGTCCGATTCCGTTTACCCGTATGCCGAATTCGGCCCAGTCCACCGCCAGAGCCCGCACCAACTGCCGAATGCCGCCTTTGGTCGCGGTATACGGCGACGTGGTCGGGCGAGCGGCTTCACTCATCAGTGATGCGATCATGATGATACTTCCCGGCGTTTTGTTTTCAATATGCCGGCGTGCAAAACACTGGGACAGAACGTATGGCGCCGTGAGATTTACTCTCAAGATCTGATTGAAATCATCCAGTGCAATTTCGTCGGCCCGTCCCCGGCACTGCATTCCAGCGTTGTTCACCAGGATATCGATTCCTCCCATGGCCTCGTCCACCTCGGAATAAAACCCGGGAATGCCTTCGCTATCTCCCAAATCGAAGGTGAATGCGTCGCATCCGGTGTTGTATGTTGTCAGTGTTTCCAGTGCCGCACGACAGGACTCCTGATTTCTTCCGCTGATCGCGACGGCCGCACCGGCACGTGCCAGCCCGGTGGCTATACCCAGTCCGATACCGGTATTTCCGCCCGTGACCAGTGCTTTCTTCCCCTCGAGACCGAACAGTCCGAGTTCCATTTTTGTCCCCCCTTTTGCGATAATCCTTAGTTAGTGCCTGTTCGAGAACCCCTGAAACGGACGCCGAGCACAGCGATGTGTTTCACTGCACTGCACTGCGGTGTCGAAGTGAACGGTGTCGAAGTGCGAAGTCGAAATGTCGAAATACCGAGCTGCCCGTTTCAGGACCATATCACCGGCCTCACCTCGACACCTCAAGTTCACGGTGCCGCGCTCCGCTCGGTGAGCGGTTAATCAACTTTCGGGTTTCCCTTGAAGAAAACTCCGGTTTCATTACTCAAAATCTGGATCGTTAACCGCCAGATCGTACCGTCGGCTTTCTTTCCGATGAGCCGTCATGACCCAGAAATAACAGCTCTTTGCTCCGGGCATGCCCACAGTGGGATGATATCCTTCAGGAACCACGACGCAATCTCCGGTTGATACGGGGTGAACGAATTCAACCACTCCCGGTTTGCGTGACGCCAGATGGAGAGCGAATTTCGGCGCGGGAATATCAAAATAGCAGTATACCTCTTCGAGATCTTTCGTATGCTGATGCGGAGGCCAGCTTGTCCATTTGCCGTCTTCCCCCCAGGTGATTCCGGTAATAAGACGAGAACCGGGAACCTCCTGGTTGATACACATGTGGACTTCACGCTGGTACGGCGGTTTTCCATGCACCTGGTGGATTTCTCCCAATGGGAGATTCATATCAAGATGCCGGGTGAAGAACTCCCCGGTTCCCTCGTACGGTCCTGCTCCGATGAAAACACTGCAGTCTTCCACGGCAGTCACTTCGGCCGCCTTTCCTCCCGGAAGATAGAACGAATCCCTCACCACCAGTGTATCCGACGAAGATTCGCATTCAACACGGCAGGTTCCCGCGATTACCGCCGCACTCATTTCGAGACTATCTTTCCGCAGTTTCTCCGACTCGCCTTTCTTCAGATTCAGTCTGAATATCCACGTTTCTTTGCAGGCGGAATTCTCGGGAGACACAACTGTATGAAACCCGGGCTCATCGGAACTCCGGTACTTCCAGTTCTCCGGATGGGCCGTATCGAAATTGCACATATTTTCTCCTTCGGGTGGAAAACCTCTGTCGTGTTCTGCCAGTTTGAAGGAAAAATAATCCATGAAACGAATCTCCATGAGCAAAACGAAAAATCGATCACTCCCCGGCAGGGGGAGTAATCGATACATGGGCACTCGAAAGATTTACGTTGCGGATTTTCGATCGGTACACTGGCTTGTTTTGGCAGTCAAAAGTGAGCGGTATGCCGTGAGTTGATTGCGAAACTTGGGCTAGATGAAAGGCGGGTATTGCGTATTGTCCGCGGCAATCCCGACTCCCTCCATTTCAACAAGCCAGGCTGGGCGGCAGACCGGCCCTTTGAGATAGAGTACCGGCACGTGCTCGGGGACTCTTTTTCGCACAACGTTCTCAACTGAATCCATGGCGTGCACATCGCGAAGGTATACCAGGAGATACCGCATATCATTCATGTCGGCGCCGTGAGGGCGCAGAAGAGCCTCGACATTGTCAATAGTTCTTTCAGCCTGTTTTTCCACATCTCCAGGATGCAGTACCTCACCGTTCTTATCGATGCTCGCGGTTCCCGAAATGTGGAAATGGGAACGATCCCCAAAGCGTATGCGAGTTCCACGCTCGAATGTCACGCCGTAGTTTATTGTAGGCGACAAATTCTCCAAAGCTTCCATCCGTACGATCTGTTCCGGTACGAGCCCACCGATAGAAAGCGAATCCACCGTCAGCAGGGAATCCACCGTACGTGACTTTCCCTCGATACCCGTGCTCGCGATATACCGGGTTTCAGGTGTAAGGCCCTGCTCGATAAAGTACTCCCGGCGTGCATCGACCATGCCCTTGTAATGATTGTCTATATCTCGAACATAAACCCAGGTTCGAACTGTATTGGCAAGCAATGTCATACCGTAGGTGTCGAGGACGGAAGTCAATTTGTTGAACAGCTCCCTGGTTTGACCATATGAATCGAATTCTCCCCGACCGTCATAGCCGGCGGTCCAGAGCATTTTGTAATTGTTCCCTTTAATGAGATTCCCGTTTCGCCATGCCTGTGGATCGTGGTTGAGAAGCTCCCGAGGGAAGTTCGCTTTGGGGTTTTTGATGTGATAGGACAGTATGGCAATGGGTCCGTCGCCAACAGGTCCCTGCTCCACGACAGATACGGCGCCCGAGCGAAGGAGTTTGAACAATCTAGAACTCAGGAGATCGTCTTTCTGATTGGCGATATCACTTAAGTACACGCGAGTAAAAGCCGTGGTATCCTCACTCAATCCCGCTTCGGAGAGAATCTTCTCGTATTCACCCAAAAGAGAATCCAAAGCACTGGAGAACACATTCGCCGCGGGAGCATGCAACGCAACAAAATACTCGCCGGTGGGAGAATCCTCTCCGAAAGAGGATATCACCCTGGGCCTGGTCGCCTCTCTGGACTGCTTCATACGTATCTATCGCTTTCTATTTACAACCTTCACCGAGCTGTTTTCAATCCTTTATCGGTTAACTACCATCGTGAGAAACATGCCGGGAACGAGGCCTTCCCGGGACGAACACTTAAAACATGTGTAGATGCTAGAACATGATTTCCATCAGACCCATGAAGTACCAGTCGTCGGGTTGAATGGTGACGTCAAACGGTGTTGACCCAGCCCCAAAGTTTGACCGTGGCGTACGATCATTGGCCACCTGAGCACTGAACCGCAGGTGGTCGGCAACCTTCTTGCACATGTAAAGAGACCATTTCCAATCATCCGCCCTTGTGTACTCATAATGCCGTACGAAATCTTCTCCAGAGGTTCTGTTTTCGCTTCGTTGCGGTATCGGACTTGCATTTGACCATACATAGTCCAGAGAGTTTGCGTATGGGGAACTCAGGTATTCTACCTCAATATTCAGGATATCGAGACGGAATTTCTTCTGTAAGAACTGTTCAAGAAAAAACGTACCGATTCCAAGTAAGGGAAGTCCAACGGCGGCTGTTCGACTCGCAGGTATTTCAATCTCTCCATCCATAAAATTCAAGGCCCCGAGGTCGTCGAGAAGACCCGTGACCTGTATACCACCGAGCACTCCCGCGGCAACAAGTGGATGAGTTGGAACATTTACTCCGCCCATGATCGGCATACGTTCAAACATATTTTTATATAGTTCTTTATAGTGTTCCAGTCCGATAATTCCCGCCTCCGCGTATATTTTCAAGTCGGTAGGCGAGAAAAACTCCGTACCCCAGAACCATTTCGGATCGATTGTTATCCGGACACCGACTTTGGTACCCGCAAAGGAATAGTAAGTAGTGTCGTAGACTGTTCGCTTAACGATAGTTGTATCCCAAACGGAATCAACCTGCAACGGGTTTTTTGTTTTTCTGTAGATTTCCTCTCGCTCGAAGCCGACTGGATCGAGACCAATGTAAAAATCCTTTTCCGTACTTGTAAGCCTGGTAGGCTCCAAACCCGGCGTTGTTTTTTTCTCATCGACAGGAATAAGCCGGTCAAACATAATAGCCGCGCCAAAGTCGATAAGACCTATAGGTTTGTACCGAACTGCGTTGGCAATGCTGAAATCATACAGTGGGTACACACTTGTCTCAGATGTGAAAAGAACATCCCATCCGAATACATTGTCCCCCAATACCATAGAGGACAATGCACCGAGTTCTTTGTGCTTGTCCGCATATTCAAATCCATTATAGAGGAAAAGAGGGTTAGTCACACTTCGAATGGGATACTCCCCAAGATTCCGGGTTTCGGGATTGAACTTATAATTAAAGTAGCCGGCCTTGAGATTCAGGGACATCGGGCCATTTTTCAGGACCTCCGTACTCATGGTTGCTTCAATCAGATATGGGCTCATAGCCAGCTTCCAGTCCTTCACAGCCTTCTGGTTTGAGGCATTATACGTGGAAGGGCCATGCAACCAGAATGCCGGATGTACCACGACTTGTGTTTTTGGGGTAACATCTTTCTTTGCTCTTATTCCCAAGTGCATGTGCGACACCCATGCATGATTAAGATCAAAGGTATTGCTTTCCGTATTGCGCCAGTCCCGTACCATTCCGCTGTGAACGATCTGGCCTTGTATAAGCCATGCCCAGGCATTGACTTTCACATTTGACTGACGGTGGGTTTCCCCATCCTCTGCCCGAACTTGAGACCCCAAAACCGATGCCAGAATACCAACAAGTAACCAGGTTCTTCTCACGTCTATCTCCCGTTTCTTCTGAACAAGCGCAATCCATACTGCCACGCGAAATCACATACCATCATGCGCAACAATGGACAAGAAAACAAACCGGTTCGTTCCTATTTAGAGGAATGCATCATGAAGTCTGCCGCCCCTGCCCCGCGACTTTTTGGTCTATGCACTCATAGTGAATTCACGTACTCCACCAAATCGTTTAGATCCTGCGAACTGATGTTATTCTCAATACCGTGACTTATTGGCGGCTCATACATGCATTTCATTGTGGGGCAAATCCCATCATAGCTATAGGGAGCGGTTCTCCATACCTCATGAAGCACGGGAGTATCCCAGTTTCCGTCCAACGATCCACCATCCTCGGAAGTTTTTCTTCCGACGTGGATTTCCTGATCGGTGAAATAGTTATCCCCGGGATGACACTCGTCACATTTCTGCTCTTTGAAGACGACTTTCCCCCTTTGTGCCGATGCGCTCAGCCGTCCATTATCGAGAAACGGACTTGGTACAGCGCGAACCGTCCGAAGGTACATATCTATGGCGTGCGCCCGGTCTTCAAGTTGTGCCGGATTCCAGAACAGGATGTACTGTATCCCTGCACGAGTTGCCACTTCGGCGGAATCACGCACACCGGTTATCATCGAAGGTGCCGTTACATGAGAGTACAAAAGACTTTTGTCGTTCTTGAAGTTGCCGTTTCCGTCGTTTTCAAGATCCCATTTCAAACCGTCCGCTCGTGCGTCCGGATGACAGGAGATGCAGCTTTGCCACCCCTGAAAACACATATCCCTGGCCTCGGAGAAGTTGTATTTGCCACTTCGGACAATATTCATCTCTTGTTTGCCGCCCAAAGCTATGGTCGATTTTTTCACCGCCAGGGCTTCGTTCGATAGTTCGTATCTCTCAACTTCATCCGAGAAATAGCCTGCCACATAGAGATCAGAGCCGTCGAGGAGTATTGCGCGAGGCCCCTTCACTCCTACCCTTTTTCTTTCAGCGAATCCAAGGGAAAGAGAAAGACTGTAATTCATATCATCATAAGTTTTTTCACGGATAGTTGAGTGTAGTTTGTTCCGGTCAATAATATGGATTTCGTGCGTTCCCGCCGTTGTGACCACAAGATGATTATCGTTACACTCAATGCCCCATGGGTTTGCGGCCCCCGCACCACTGTTATCAAGAAGAAAGGACCCTTCATATCTGAAGTCCTTCAGGTTTACGACACTCACCGAATTCGCATTGATCCATCCCCTTTCGAGCTGGTCCAAGGGCGTCATGGTATGCAGGGAGCGAATATGGCTGATGTAGGCGTAATCATTGTTCGGAGCAATGCATATTCCGTTCATACTCTGAGCACCGTTGAACAGCTCGACATTCTTCAGAACTTGTTTTGTATTTGCATTGATAATGGTAACCGAGGCCATCAGGGTATCAACATCTGAACGTCCAAACGGCAGATAGTTGGCAACCAGGAGCCCAAGCCCGTTGGGCATAAGAGCCGCTGCATACGGCTCGTGAACGGCGGGAATTTCGTCCGTAATGGCACCCGAATTAATATCCATAACCGAAACAACATTCTCGAATTGATTACAGATAAACAGTTCCGACTCTCTGAGAATTGGGGCTCGTGGAGAATGCCCCGCCGGAAATATTTTCTGTATTGTTCTGGTAGCCCCGTCTATTACACACACGACTCCCATGGGGCGGCTGGGTGAAAAGCATGTCACATACACCATGCCGTCGTCGCCTACATCAATCCCCGTTGGATGATTCGGCAACAAGATGCTGCTCACAACGGTATTCGACGAAACCTTGACGACATCCAGCCGTCGAGCGGTGTTCTCGGCGACATAGAGGAACTGTTTGTCCGGAGAAAGCTTGAGAGCCGTCGGAGATAAATACTCGGACTTGTTCACACCCGGAAGCTCTTCGTACATATACAAGGCTTCGGTGATAAGTCCGGGAGAAACCGACTGTGATGCAGTCGGTTTCATTATTCCCCATACTGCTATGCATGCTACCGTCGTGATCAGATGTTTTGTATTCATAGTGAATTCACGTACTCCACCAAATCGTTTAGATCCTGCGAACTGATGTTATTCTCAATACCGTGACTTATTGGCGGCTCATACATGCATTTCATTGTGGGGCAAATCCCATCATAGCTATAGGGAGCGGTTCTCCATACCTCATGAAGCACGGGAGTATCCCAGTTTCCGTCCAACGATCCACCATCCTCGGAAGTTTTTCTTCCGACGTGGATTTCCTGATCGGTGAAATAGTTATCCCCGGGATGACACTCGTCACATTTCTGCTCTTTGAAGACGACTTTCCCCCTTTGTGCCGATGCGCTCAGCCGTCCATTATCGAGAAACGGACTTGGTACAGCGCGAACCGTCCGAAGGTACATATCTATGGCGTGCGCCCGGTCTTCAAGTTGTGCCGGATTCCAGAACAGGATGTACTGTATCCCTGCACGAGTTGCCACTTCGGCGGAATCACGCACACCGGTTATCATCGAAGGTGCCGTTACATGAGAGTACAAAAGACTTTTGTCGTTCTTGAAGTTGCCGTTTCCGTCGTTTTCAAGATCCCATTTCAAACCGTCCGCTCGTGCGTCCGGATGACAGGAGATGCAGCTTTGCCACCCCTGAAAACACATATCCCTGGCCTCGGAGAAGTTGTATTTGCCACTTCGGACAATATTCATCTCTTGTTTGCCGCCCAAAGCTATGGTCGATTTTTTCACCGCCAGGGCTTCGTTCGATAGTTCGTATCTCTCAACTTCATCCGAGAAATAGCCTGCCACATAGAGATCAGAGCCGTCGAGGAGTATTGCGCGAGGCCCCTTCACTCCTACCCTTTTTCTTTCAGCGAATCCAAGGGAAAGAGAAAGACTGTAATTCATATCATCATAAGTTTTTTCACGGATAGTTGAGTGTAGTTTGTTCCGGTCAATAATATGGATTTCGTGCGTTCCCGCCGTTGTGACCACAAGATGATTATCGTTACACTCAATGCCCCATGGGTTTGCGGCCCCCGCACCACTGTTATCAAGAAGAAAGGACCCTTCATATCTGAAGTCCTTCAGGTTTACGACACTCACCGAATTCGCATTGATCCATCCCCTTTCGAGCTGGTCCAAGGGCGTCATGGTATGCAGGGAGCGAATATGGCTGATGTAGGCGTAATCATTGTTCGGAGCAATGCATATTCCGTTCATACTCTGAGCACCGTTGAACAGCTCGACATTCTTCAGAACTTGTTTTGTATTTGCATTGATAATGGTAACCGAGGCCATCAGGGTATCAACATCTGAACGTCCAAACGGCAGATAGTTGGCAACCAGGAGCCCAAGCCCGTTGGGCATAAGAGCCGCTGCATACGGCTCGTGAACGGCGGGAATTTCGTCCGTAATGGCACCCGAATTAATATCCATAACCGAAACAACATTCTCGAATTGATTACAGATAAACAGTTCCGACTCTCTGAGAATTGGGGCTCGTGGAGAATGCCCCGCCGGAAATATTTTCTGTATTGTTCTGGTAGCCCCGTCTATTACACACACGACTCCCATGGGGCGGCTGGGTGAAAAGCATGTCACATACACCATGCCGTCGTCGCCTACATCAATCCCCGTTGGATGATTCGGCAACAAGATGCTGCTCACAACGGTATTCGACGAAACCTTGACGACATCCAGCCGTCGAGCGGTGTTCTCGGCGACATAGAGGAACTGTTTGTCCGGAGAAAGCTTGAGAGCCGTCGGAGATAAATACTCGGACTTGTTCACACCCGGAAGCTCTTCGTACATATACAAGGCTTCGGTGATAAGGCCCGGCGAAACCGGTACCTGAGCGGCGCTTGTAACAACGAACGCCGACGTTACCATCAGCACAAATCTTGATATGAATAGTCTGTTTTTCATAAGTTGGCCTCGCCTTGTTATTTAACAGTTGTGAATCGATGAACCTGCGAATCACCGTTGATGGACACTTTCAACAGACGTACCGACGTTGCCGATTCAATCGGTGACGTTTTGAAACGCAGCATATGATTGCCGGGTTCTACGGTACGTTGGTCCAAGACCGCGATTAGTCGACCGGTCAGATCGTACTGTTCGACCTTGAGATTGCCAACCGATGTCAAATGGAGATTCAACACGGCAGTTCCGTCCCCGAGCAGGGTCAGCCGACGGCTTCGTATGCCGATATTCCGACTGGCATGCGCCACGTTTACCCCCTGATGGACTACCTCCACCTTGTGGGTCATACTGCCATCCTTATCCAATACCTCAATGGTTTGCAGTGAGCCGTCGCCGGCGTAGTTATAGGCAAGCGAATGGGTAACATTGCCTTGCTCGTCCTTGAACGTGTACGTGTTGCCGTTTTGGCTGTAGGATCCACCATACACCTTCTTACCGGAGCCTACTTTGTCCTTCTCATAGTGATCATAAAAGGTGAAATCAGCACCTTCGCCGGTGTAAGAGTAGGTCCCCCAATTCACCGTTCGATCGTCCCAATCAATAAAGGCACTTTTCTTCAGGCGTCCGGAGTTGTCGAATTCCGGCTGGGAACGCCTCAACACGTATCCGTTGTTCTGGGAATTAGTGTTCCCGTCCAGGCCGTCGAACAGAGTCTGCGCCTCTTCACTGTCGTAATCCAGAGACATCAACAGATTCCCCGCCTTATCCTTAAAATCAAGGCGCTTGATGCCTTCCGCGGCCCAACCCATGGCGCCCATACCCAACAATGCCAAAACCGATACACCCCAGACCGATCTCCTGAGAAGTCCGGTCATTTTCTGTTTTGCCGAGTTTTTCATAACTCTCCCCTTTTTGATATTTCATGATGCGGGACTAATGATTTATTATTTAACCGCGTAAGCAATCTGCCTGGAATTCTGTGCATAGTAATGATACCCCCCATCGAAATTGGAAATATGTTCTTTCCGTCAGCCCGAATCCGAACTACTCGCTTCTCCCCTATAGACCTATTCTATGATATAATATATAGAGGATATAATATATAGAGAAAGAGAATCTTGTCCGCAGTCTGTTACATTTGCAGGTACTGCATCGTGCCAACCGATAAAGCTTCACAGGGTCTCAAGAACCAATCGGGGACTCGTTGCATCCGGCTTAAACCCTTGTTTGTTTCCCTACATATGTAACTTACACTATTTTCCCAGCTTTCGCCATGTCTATTTGTGCAAAAACATGTCACAAAAACGCACTGTTTTCTCACCAAAACAGTCAACATTCCCGCCACCAACCCAGATTTGTGGCCGTCCAGTACCATTCTTCACCCGACTTCGACAGTCGAGAGGGAGTTTTTACGTAAGATGTTGTGCAAGATTGACTTAGAAAAAGCGCGGGGGGGTATCCGGAGAGATACCTTGAGCATTTTTCTGCAACGAATCGCGCGCCGGCTTACGTCCCGGACGGCGGGACCGTGAGTCGATTGCGAAACCCCGGCCAGTGTACCCTCAGCACTCAGGTATTCTTCTTGAGTATCGCCGCTATGAACTCGAGAAACAACGGGTGTGGCGCCACGGGACGGGACTTGAATTCCGGATGAAACTGCGACCCAACGAACCAGGGGTGGTCCCTCAGCTCGACCATCTCAACCAGCATACCGTCCGGAGACTGCCCGGAAAGAATCATGCCTGCCTTTTCGAATTGCTCCCGGTATTCGTTATTGAATTCGTATCTGTGCCGATGGCGTTCACTTACCAGTTCCTTACCGTACGCCCCTCGGGATTTCGAACCCTTTTTCAAAACGCAGGGATAGGCCCCAAGGCGCATGGTCGCACCAAGGTTCATTATTTTCTTCTGTTCTTCCATTAGATGAATGACGGGATACGCCGTTTTCGGGTTGTTTTCGGTGCTGTCCGCACCGCTCAGCTTCAGAACATTCCTGGCAAACTCGATAACCGCGGTCTGCATCCCCAGGCAAATCCCCAGATAAGGGACTTTCTTTTCCCGGGCATATCGAATCGCTTTGATCTTCCCTTCCAATCCCCGCGAGCCGAACCCGCCGGGTACAAGGATGCCGTCCATGTTCTTCAATACCCGGGCCGCGCCCTTCTCCTCGATATCGGATGCAGCAAGACTGTGAATCGTTATTCGGGCGCCATTATGGGCGCCGGCGTGGTTCAACGATTCATGTATCGATTTGTAAGCGTCGAGTAATTCGGAATACTTTCCGACAATGCCTATATTGACCTCGTGTTTGGAGTTGACTACTTTCTCCGCGTAATCACGCCACTGGCGCAGAGTACGACGTCCCGCACGGACCCCGAGCATGTCGATTATGACATCGTCCAGCCCCTGCTCGGCAAACTCCAGCGGCACTTCATAGATCGTGTTCTTCACATCGAAAGCCTCGATGACCGCCTCTTCATCCACATTGCAGAACAGTGATATTTTCCTTCGCACTTCGGCATCGAGATGCTTTTCGGTGCGACATATCAATATGTCGGGAATAATACCAATCTCTCTGAGTCGCCCGACGGAATGCTGGGTCGGCTTTGTTTTCACTTCGCCGGCTTTCGAAAGGTAGGGTATGAGAGTTACATGAATGAACAGTGTGTTGCTTCGTCCCTCATTTTGCCGAAACTGTCTGAGCGCCTCGAGAAACGGCAGACTCTCGATATCCCCAACGGTACCGCCAATCTCGGTGATCACCACGTCGACATCGTCGGCAACCGAACGAATACTATCGCAGATTTCGGTAGTCACGTGCGGAACAACCTGAACCGTACCGCCGAGGAAATCCCCCCGTCGCTCTTTCTCAATTATGCTGTGATAAATTCTTCCCGCGGTAAAATTGCAGTTTTTATTGGTGGTCACTCCGGTGAAGCGCTCGTAATGCCCAAGATCCAGATCCGTTTCGGTGCCGTCGTCGGTAACATACACCTCTCCGTGCTGGTATGGGTTCATGGTACCGGGATCGACATTCAGGTAGGGATCGAACTTTTGATGAATAACCTTCACCCCACGGCACTTGAGAAGAACACCCAATGACGCCGCCGTTATTCCTTTGCCAAGGGACGACACCACCCCGCCGGTTACGAAGATGTACTTTGGCATAACCACTCCCATACGCAGAAAAAAAAAAAGCTGTTCGAATGCGATTGTCCAATTATCGCGATTCCCGAAAGCCCGCTTTCTCACGTACCGCTCGGTTCAATCAAACAGCGAGCGTCGTGTCTCAAAGTCTTCAGTCATTCGTTTCTTCTCCGACCCCGATGCTCCGTATTCCTGAATAGACATGACCGAGAACCCGCGCTTGCTGAGAGCGTGAAGTCCGCTGATTGCCGCTTGCGCTCCCTCGAGTGTAGTTATATACGGAATATCCTGCGATACGGCCACCGCGCGAATCGGTTTGGAATCCATAAGTGCTTTTTTGCCGCCGGGCACATTGATCACAAAACCGATATCACCGGCTTTGATCAGATCTACAATATCCGGTTTCCCTTCACCGAGTTTTTCAACCATTTTGGTGTTGATGCCGTTACTCTGAAGAACACGGCAGGTACCTTCGGTGGCGCAGAGCTGAAAACCGAGATCGGAAAGGGTCCTGGCCATGAAAACGATATTTCTGCGCATGCTGTTTCGCACGCTGATGAACACCGTTCCACCACGCGGGAGACTGTTTCCGGCGGCTTCCTGGCTTTTTGCATACGCCATCCCGAAATCCTTGTCGATTCCCATGACCTCGCCGGTAGATTTCATTTCGGGACCCAGCACCGTATCGGCACCCGGAAATTTATTGAACGGAAGAACCGATTCTTTTACCGCAAAATAATCCATTTCCCGTCGACGAGCTTCGGGTATCTCGGCCAGGGGGATGCCGGTCATTACTTTTGCCGCTATTTTTGCCCAGGGAATACCCGACGCCTTGCTGACGAATGGAACCGTACGAGAAGCCCGCGGATTTACCTCGAGAACATAAATCAGGTCGTCTTTTATCGCGTACTGAATATTGAGCAAACCGACCACCTTCAGCTCACGGGCAATATCTATTGTGATTCGCTCGATTTCGGCCAGAATCGTGCGTGAAAGCGTATGTGGTGGAAGCACGCAGGCGCTGTCACCGGAATGAACACCCGCTTCCTCGATGTGCTCCATAATGCCACAGACCATACTCTGAGTTCCGTCCGAAACCGCATCCACGTCAACTTCTATAGCATCATTGACGAATTTATCAACCAGCACCGGTCTGTTTTCGCCGGCCTCTTTCGCTTCGACTACGAAACCGAGCAGATCTGCTTCATCATGGACAATCCGCATGCCACGACCGCCAAGGACAAAAGAAGGCCTTATTAGCACCGGATACCCGATCCGTTTCGCGATAATCGCCGCTTCTTCGGGATTGTCGGCCATGCCGTTTGGCGGCTGGTGCAGACCCAGTTTCTTGACCATGACCGTAAACTCGTCACGATCCTCGGCACGATCAATGGAATCTACGCTGGTACCGATAATCGGCGCACCCGCTTCGGCCAGTCGCCGGGCCAGATTCAGCGGTGTCTGTCCGCCGAACTGCACGATCACACCAAGGGGATTCTCCCTGTCGATAATGTTCATTACGTCTTCGAATGTCAGCGGCTCAAAATACAGTCGGTCCGAGGTGTCGTAGTCGGTACTGACCGTCTCGGGGTTTGAGTTCACCATGATTGATTCGTATCCGAGTTCGCCCAGAGCAAACGACGCCTGACAGCAGCAGTAATCGAACTCGATCCCCTGACCGATCCGGTTCGGACCGCCGCCAAGAATAACGATTTTCTTTCTGTCCGTCACCGTAGCTTCGTCTTCCTGCTCATAAGTAGAATAGTAATACGGGGTGTATGCCTCGAATTCGGCCGCGCAGGTATCGACCAGCTTATAGGTAGGAAGAACACCCAGCTTTTTTCGTGTTTCCCGCATTGTCGACTCATCGGCGCCAAGAAGCTTCGCAAGCTGAAGATCGGAAAACCCCCATTCCTTGGCGTTGCGAAAAAACTCTTTTTGGTCATCGACCGCGGCTTTGAGCACCGACGGAACAATGGTGCTCTCGAAATCCACGAGATCTTTCATGTTGTCAAGAAACCAGGGATCGATACCGGTAATTTCGTTTATTTTTTCGACTGTAACGCCATTTTTCAGAGCCTGACGGACAAGAAATGTCCGGTCACAGCTCAGGGCTTTCAACCGTTCGAGAATATCATCGGTCGAGAAATCCTGGAACTTGGGACTCTCGTATCCCGCTCGTCCAATCTCCAGCCCTCGAAGACCTTTCTGGAGAGATTCCTTGAAGGTTCTTCCGATGGCCATTGTTTCCCCCACCGATTTCATCTGCACCCCCAGACGGGCATCGGCCTCGGGAAACTTCTCAAAAGTGAACCGCGGTATTTTAACAACGCAGTAATCGATCGTAGGTTCAAACGAAGCCGGCGTTTCGCGTGTGATATCGTTTCGGATCTCATCGAGCGTGTACCCGACCGCAAGTTTTGCCGCGAATTTGGCTATGGGAAATCCCGTAGCTTTACTTGCGAGTGCGGAGCTTCGGCTGACCCGGGGGTTCATCTCGATGACAACCATCCGGCCGGTTTTCGGATCAACCGCGAATTGAATGTTCGACCCACCCGTTTCCACGCCGATTTCTCTTATAATTGCAATGGATGCATCCCGCATCTGTTGGTATTGTCGGTCGGTGAGCGTCTGGGCCGGCGCCACGGTCATGCTGTCCCCGGTATGTACCCCCATGGGATCGACATTTTCGATAGAGCAGATGATCACCACGTTATCGGCATTGTCACGCATAATTTCCAACTCGAACTCTTTCCAGCCCAGGACGGATTCCTCGAGAAGAACCTCGTTTATCCGGCTGTAGTGAAGCCCGGTCCTGGCTATGCGCTCAAAGTCGTCTTCGGTGTAGGCAATACCGCCTCCGGTCCCCCCAAGCGTAAAGCTCGGCCGCACAATTATTGGGAATCCGAAACGTTGGGCGATCTCCCAGGCTTCGTCCATATTGTATGCGAATTCACCACGAGGAACATCGAGCCCGATCCGTAGCATTGCCTTTTTGAACTCGCTTCTGTCCTCCGCACGCTTGATTGCCGTCTGATCCGCCCCGATCAATGCGACTTTATGCTTCTGGAGCACACCACTTTCCGCAAGTTCCATTGCCGTGTTGAGACCGGTCTGCCCACCCATGGTAGGAAGAAGTGCATCCGGTTTTTCCCGAATGATGATTTTCTCGACCACTTCGGGAGTGACAGGCTCGATATACGTTCTATCCGCCGTGTCAGGGTCGGTCATTATTGTTGCGGGATTGGAATTCACCAGAATGACTTCGTATCCCTCCTCGCGAAGCGCCTTGCACGCCTGCGTTCCGGAATAATCGAATTCGCATGCCTGGCCGATCACGATAGGACCACTACCGACGATTAAAATTCGATGAATATCAGTACGTTTGGGCATTCTTGCTCTCTCTCCCAGCTACGTTGGTTTACGACACCGCGCGTGAATTCTAACCCAAGTTTCGCAATCAACTCACGGCATTATGCGTAAGCCGGCGCGCGATTCGTT
>CAYFVL010000131.1:0-15757 GCA_964346405.1 uncultured Fibrobacterota bacterium | reverse complement strand
CGGCAAAGCCTCTTCTGGTCTCACCGGCATAGCCGGTGGCTTAGAGCTTTAGTTAATTCGGGACTCGATCAACGGGAGTTTCCGGACAGACACTATTTAGTGAACTCCTGATCCCAGCACGGGCACGAGATTTGCCCCGGCTCTCAGGAATGAATCTTGTATTCGATTTCACCAGCACTTTTTGCGGCATTATCTGGTTTCGCGAGAGAAACTCTTGTTTTTGGAATAGCAAGACGCCGTCCCGAGCGGAGCGATGTGTAATTACCACACGGCAAACCTGACCGCTTTCCGGTCGTATGCGGTTTTTGCCTGCAGCAGATAGATACCGCCGGGAAGATTGCTGAGCCGAACAGAGTTCGTTGCATCGGCATCGGTTACCCGCTGTACTACTTTTCCGTTCAAATCAAAAACCGTGATTTGCGGCTTGGGACCGGCGATCTGGAACTCCCGCCTTCCGACGAAAATTCTGGTCAACACGTCCTCGACAAATACCGCGGATACCGAAATGTCTTTGCCGGGCATGCTCACCGTTGTCGCCGAGGAATGGATGTCTTCGACATATTCAACATCCCCCTCCCACTTCTCGAATTTCTGTCCATCGGGCGGATCACCCGCGGCGATTTCGGCCGTCGCGCCCTCTCCATACTCGTTGGTACCCAACCCATTGGTGACGGTCAACGTATACATCTGCCCCGCCTCGCCGCCGCTCACTTTGATCATAACGATGTCGTAAAACCGTTCGGAATCATAGTAAGCCTCTGCCTTGAGACGCATGAATCCATTGATTCCGGAAATGTCCACCAGTTTCTCGAACGGCGCAGTCTGGTCTTCACCCAGATACGTGTCGCCGTCATAAAACCGAACTCTGCTCAGCGATCCATAGGCGGCATTTGTCGGATCGGCCGATACTGTAACGACAAAAGACTCCGAACGTACCGTGGCGATTTCGGGACTGGTAATCTCGACCAAAGGCTGGTTTTGCTTCATGTCTCGCTGGTACTGAAGAATAGACGGTATCGGCGGAACCGGACGAGGTGTTTGGGTGGCTGAAGGGAATACCTGTGTGTTGCTGTCGGTAAGCGCATCTCCCACGTTGGAGTTAAGGCCACCCCAAAGCCTGTCTGCGGGGAACCCGTAGACCTTGGTGTCGATGAACTTGATACTCTCAAAGTGTGGCGCAAGATTTGTGTTGTAGGTCAAACTGGTTGTGTCCCATCCGCTGTCCGGGAAGGCCGTCATGTACTCCAGGTGGTGGCCGGTATAATTCTGTATGCCGACATTGTTTCCCTTTAGTACAAGACCGCGAGCATAATCCCCGATGAATATTGCCGCGTTCTGGTCGTAGGAGACAATCCTGTTATAGGCAAGTATCCAGTTCTCATGCAGTCCACCCAGCCTGGCGCTGTTGCATTTCGGACGATCGATCTGGATATCGCAGTTATATACTATTTGACCATGAAAATGGGGTTCATGCCCGTCATAGGGATCATCCAGTCTCGTTGACGCAAGTGCGTTGAGTCCCATTGTCTCTCTGGAAGCATCTTTCAAAACGCTGACGTTCTCGAACATATTCTCGACGGTATGACCGCCGTGCCACTCCATATTGTTACGGGTAAATACGCTGTTTCTGAAAACACACCCGTTTGCAAACCCCTGAAAATTTGGTGCATGGCGCAATGAATCGGAAACGATGTTTTCCATAATTCCGTCAGCCGTGCCCCAAAGCACCAGGTAGCCGTTTCCGCCTCCCCCAAGATTCCAGGAATGCTCGATATCAACGTCGCGAACTTCAATGTTCTTACTCGAAGAGAAGTGTACCGGATGCGATCCGGCCCAGGCAACATTGACATCCGCAACCCAGCAGGAAAACGCCCGGGTAAATGAAATACCGGAGGTATACATCTTTTCCGCGAATTTTTCGGTCTCTATGCTCAAGTCCTCGACTCCACAGTTCTCAATCAAGTCGATTGAGCCCCTCACGTAGGAGGATAAAGAGAAAGGCTTCCCGGCCGGTGTTTTTCGGAAACTGATGCGAATAGGTTGTGAAAGAATGAGAAAATTGCCTTTTACGTTATCTATCAGATATATTCCGGTATGACCGTAGTCCCAGTCTGCTCCATCCCTATACGCATGGAATTTTTTTCTGTAGAAATCGTTTGCTTTTACCATGTCGTCCGAGTGCGCCCGGATCATAACAAAATCTCCGGCGCTGAAAGGCGGGGTCTCACGAAGCTCCAGAACCCGGTCACCTTTTTTCACGTCGGCGGCAAACAGGACACTGGTCTTTGGTACTTCTCCACCATAGAAAGAGAATGCGCCCGTTTCATGCTCATTTGCCGAAGCGTTCCGCAGAACAATTTTCGTTTGATCAACACCTGCGCCGCGAATAACGATATTGTCATGGGTGATCTTGACATGATCGTCGAACTGATAGGTACCCGCCGGAAGATACACAATTCCCCCGCTCGCCGCAGATGCCTCATCCACGGCGGCCTGCACCCGTTCACGATCGGTTCCGTCGTATTCCTCTACATTATAGGTATCTCCCATCGGATTCTGTGGGATGCCGCCGGGGACCCCGGCATAGGCGAAGTCGGGATATTGCAGATCCTCGATAAGGAAATCTACGCCATTGTAGTGGTTTTGCGAATACCCGATCCATACCATCAGCGTCACTGTCGAAATCATCCGGACAAGCTTCATACCTTCCCCTCCTCCATTTTTTTCAGACACAGTACTATTTTAACCCAAATTTCGCAGTCGAAAAACGCCGTGCCGCGCTGCACTGAGCGGTGTCGAAGTGAGCGGAACGATGTGTTTCGCTGCATTGAGCGGAGCGATGTGTTGCGCTGCACTGCGGTGTCGAAGTGAGCGGAGCGCCGTATTGAGCGGAGCCGAGATGCCGAAGATGTTGTGCGAGATTGACCTAGAAAAAGCGCAGGGGTATCCGGGGAGATACCTTGAGCATTTTTCTACAACGAATCGCGCGCCGGCTTACGTCCCGGACGGCGGGACCGTGAGTTGATTGCGAAACCTGGGCTAGGGCAATGGGGGTAATATATTCCTGTTTTGGCGAGTCATGGTATTATTTGGTTGGTATTATTTAGAAGATCTTTGGTACTATCTGATACCGCATAAGAAAGATCTGGAAGCACGATTATCGTACGGGGGGATACTGATGAAAGGATACCGACATGGAAGCCCGTGAAATGCAGTTTCTTCACTCAAATCATTACAGGAACTGCAAGGCGGTCGTGGACAAGCATTTTAGTGGGTACTGTTCTATACAGTTGATGTCCCAGGGGGGTGTTGAGCTGTACTACGGGGACCGTAAGCACGAGCTTTCCGGCAGATGGTACTGGGCAGCCTTTCCCGGGCCAAGAATTCGATTTCATCTGCTCCCCCCCTTTTCCTGGTGGGAACATCGGTACGTCGCTTTTCAGGGGCCCCTGGTTGCAGACCTGATGAAGGCCGGATTGATCCCCGAGACACCGATTCCGGCTCTGGGCGACGACGACGAGGCAAAATTCGATAGGCTGCTTGATGCGGTAGAGCGTGAAGGCGTTTGGGCACACCGGAAAGCGGTCAATCTCCTCGAGAACCTTCTGATAGAGCTTTCTGAGAGCCAATATGCCGGGAAAACGTACGATGAATGGTTAATGGTGGTACTCAACGAACTAAACAGGATTTCCGGACATCCCCAGGAATATAAAAGGATTGCTACAAACATTGGCATTTCGCTCCCCACCTTACGAAAACGCTTTCGTCGGGCTATGGGAGTACCTCTCCATACCTACGTGCTCAACCTGCGGCTAGTTCGTGCCCGGGAACTCCTTGCCGAGACTACCGTCCCGATAAAAGAGGTCGCCGGACGGCTTGGGTATGGCGATGTACAATTCTTTGGCCGTCAGTTCAAGAAATTCGTGGGAGTGAGCCCGGCTTCTTATCGACAAAGTGGACAGATTACCGGTAGCTTGGATACCCTTGGATACAGCGAAATGGATCGCAAATGATACTCAGCAGCATCAACCCAAGTTTCGCCGTCGAGAGACGCCGTACCAAGCGAAGTCGAGGCGATGTCCCGAGCGGAGCGTTGTATTGCGCTGCACTGCGCTGCACTGAGCGGTGTCGAAGTGAGCGGTGTCGAAGTGAGCGGTGTCGAAGTGAGCGTAGCCGAAATGCCGAGGCGATGCCCCGAGCGGAGCCGAGGGGAAGAGCATTATGCAGATGTTGTGCGAGATTGGCTTAGAAAAATGCTCAAGGTATCTCCCCGGATACCCATTCGCTTGTCTGGGACGGGTCCAATCAATCCGGATCGCCTTTTGGAACAGGGGTATACATGCTTCGAATCCTGCAGGGCAACCGGCCCACGACGATGCGAATGGTCAGCATCAAATAGACATTTCCTGCTTCGGATACTCAGAACTGCCCCGTCTTCGGAAAAAAACCGGGGCAGTTTTCGTTCGCTGCGAACTTTTTCCGCAGATCATGTTTGATAGGGAAAGCTTTCGGCAGGAGCTATCTTAACAACTATATGAATAATACAAAAAGACCAGTTGGCAAGAGCACTACTTCCAGAGAATCGGATTTTTCTTCCACGCTCAAAGCCGAAAATCCCCGGTCGCGACCGGCACTGATCCCCGAATGGATTCTCTATTTGATGGTATTCGGTTCAGGATTCAGTGGTTTGATCTACGAGACGCTGTGGCTCAAGCAACTCGGACGAATTTTCGGAGCAACGGCATATTCCACCTCAACCGTTCTGGGGGTCTTTTTTGCCGGTATGGCGATAGGAAGCCGGTACTGGGGAAACAAGACAAACCGGATTGCAAATCCGCTCAGAGCATACGCATTTCTCGAAATCGGAATCGGAATTGCGGCTCTTTCTTATTTCGTAGTGCTTCCTCTCTATCGATTCGCCTATGGTCCGATTTTTTCGCTCTTTGGAGATATACCCGCGCTCATGGCTGTCACGAAACTGCTTCTAAGCGCCGCTGTTCTGCTTCCGCCGGCGGTTCTTATGGGTGGAACAATTCCCATGCTGGGGCAATATGCGGTTCGTCACCGCTCGGAGTTGGGTAAGAAAACGGCCTTGCTTTACGGGATCAATACTCTCGGCGGTGTCAGCGGTGTTCTGGCGGCAGGCTTTTTTCTGCCTGTTGTGCTTGGGTATGCCGGTTCATGCCTGCTTGCCGTGTCGGTAAATCTGGCAGTTGGGGCCGCCGTGTTTTCTCGAACCGGCAAACATACCGACTCGGCGTCCGAGCCGGCTACTGATTCGAGCAAAGCGGTTTCGCCGGACTTCCGAACTACACTCATTCTGTCAATGGTTGGGCTTTCGGGAGCGTTTACTCTGGCTCTCGAGGTGCTCTGGACGAGAATGATGGCGCAGGTGCTTCAAAACTCCGTTTACTCCTTTGCGGCAATCCTCACTTTATTTCTTTTCTCTCTCGCGGCCGGATCGTTCCTCGCGAGCATTGCCGCCGGGCGAAAACGGACCTCCGGTCCCGGCATGCTTCTGGTGCTTTTCATTGTGGCGTCACTGCTTGTCGCCGCGACACCGGTGCAGTTCGTGGCGGTCACCCGCGGGGTGGCGGTCATGACCCAGGCCGAGAGTTGGGGCAGCTATATCATTCGGGTTTTCGGTCTTATTGCATCGGTTTTTCTTATTCCCGGCCTTGCGGTCGGAATGGTGTTTCCCATGCTAATACGAATTGCCCAGGACCACGTGATGCAGACGGGACGGTTCCTTGGAACCGTCATATCCATAAATACGGTCGGAAGCGTAGCCGGGTCCCTTGCGGCGGGATTTTTCCTTATCGACGCATTCGGCGCCTACAACAGTATCAGACTTGTCTCAATCGGCTATATCTTATTGGCACTTACGACAGGCGTTTTCCTTACAAGAAGGCGAATCGTGGCTTCTATCGGCCCGGGGACGGCTTTCCTTTTCTTGTTATCAAGCAACTTCGATTTCCTTCCGAAGGTGCATACAAAACCGGAGGAAACTGTTGTACAGGTGTGGGAAGGGAGCCATGCAACGGTTGCGGTCACCGAGATCAGGGAAGGCCTGAATCTACGCGTCAACAACTCACATATTGTCGGCGGCACTCATTCGGCTCGCCAGGAACAGATAATGGCACAACTTCCATTACTGCTGCATCCGGATCCCGACAAGGTCTTTTTCCTCGGAATGGGTACCGGTATAACCGCCGGTGGCGCCCTGTTCCATCCGGTGAAACGGGTTACCGTATCGGAATACGTTCCGGAGGTCGCAGAGGCTGCTCGAAAGTATTTCTCCTCATACGTAAATGGTCTTTTTACCGATCCCCGCGTCCGGATACGAATGGAAGACGGTCGGATGCTGCTTGCGAGCTTTCCTGAAATGTACGATGTGGTAATCGGGGATCTGTTCTATCCTGAAGAAGCCGGCGATTTGTATACAATTGAGCATTTTCGAAATGTTCGCGATCGTTTGGAACCCGACGGTTTTTTCGCTCAATGGCTTCCGATGTACCAGATGTCGCGGAGTGAATTCGAGATGATTGCACATACAATGCTGGAAGTATTTCCACAAGTGACCATGTGGCGTGGCGATTTCCTCCCCGAGCAACCCGCGGTTGCATTGGTGGGACACATGCAGGCCGAACCACTCGATACTTCCGTTGTGTCCGCAAACGTAATGTACGCCGCCCAACAGATGAATGTATCCGATTCCGTGTTCGACGGATTGCCGTACCTGTTTTACACCGGCAATCTCACCGCGGCCAAAGAACTCTTTGCGGATGCACCGATAAACAGAGATGACCGTCCGGTGCTTCAGTATTCGGTCCCCAGTGTTCCCTATGAAAGTCAAACGAAAGAGCAATACGGGCAGGGATGGCTTATCGGTCGGTCTCTTCTCGAACTTTTTGAAGAGATCCGGACAGTATCGCCTTTCAGCGTAGATCCATTTTTGAGCCCCGCGGGCACTGAAAGCGTAGAATATGCTCTGACGGGATTTCGGCTGTATCGAAACGCGGTGACCGGCGGGAAGTGAGCTTGTGACGCAGGGGAAAGCGCATGTTTCCGTCGGGTGCGAAGCTTTACTCCCCGTGCTCCGTTTGGTCTGCGCATCACATCATACATCGCGTTGCATCGCGCTACGGCGCAATAAAAGCAGAACTTTCAGACAGGCATTATACTATTTTCCCATCTGAATGTTTTCCATTCGAAACCATCATCGGTAGTAAGGTTGTACCCGCAAGGGAAGGACAACAAAATAGTATGCGTAAAATCAATCGTGAAGTCGATTTTTGTGTAGTTGGAGGAGGCCTGGCCGGCATGTGTGCCGCAATCGCCGCGGCACGGCACGGATTGAAGATCGTTTTGATGCACGATCGTCCGGTGCTGGGCGGAAATGCATCATCGGAAATCCGCATGTGGGTATGCGGCGCGCGCGGTGAAAACATGCGGGAAACGGGTATAATAGAAGAAATCGAACTGGAAAATATGGTTCGAAATCCCCAGAGAAATTATTCGATGTGGGATGCGCTTCTTTGCGTTGGTAAAAAGAGTGCTTGGGCCAATGCTCAAGCAGCAAAAACCATTGATTGCGGTCATATTTCGATATTCGAGATTTTTATTGGGAGTTTCGTTGAAGATTCCGTAAAGTTTTCACTCGGATTTTGCCCAGATACCATTTTTACAGTTATTAGAAACAGGCCTACTACTTTTTTGTATAATTTTTTCCAGGATTTCTTATGCCACAAGTTCATTTGCCGATATTTCCGGAAGGTAGCAGCGACATAAACGATCATCTCGCTTTTGAGAAACGGGCAGGCCAAGTGACCTATTTTTATGGAACACACCCGGTTTTTACCCATGCAGAGGCCGATTTGCAATCATTCAGGATGTATACGAGTCAGTTAATTGTTAATGGCTCAGCCAAGGGTGCACAGATTCAACGAGCATTTGGGTTGCCGGCAGTAACCGTTAAGCGTTATGTGAAACAGTTTCGGGAAAAAGGCATCGCATCATTTTTCGCCCCCAAAGTACATCGAGGCCCCGCAGTGTTGACCGATGAGGTCATCAAGAAAGCGCAGGCATTGCTCGATGAGGGGCTGTCACGTAGAGATGTTGCGCAGCGCATTGAAGTAAAACTCGATACATTTACCAAAGCAATCCGTGCGGGGAGGTTGCATGAACTTAAAAAAAAAGTTCCTGTGCCGGCATCGCAACAATAGCGGGATCAACGCGAAATGAACGCAATATTGAA
Source organism: uncultured Fibrobacterota bacterium (assembly GCA_964346405.1). Classification (GTDB taxonomy): domain Bacteria; phylum Fibrobacterota; class Chitinivibrionia; order Chitinivibrionales; family CAYFVL01; genus CAYFVL01. The sequence continues at coordinate 7,500 of CAYFVL010000131.1, read as the reverse complement.
GACGCCGCTTCGCCGCTTGGGATGGGTGCAACGAATGTTATGGAGCGGGTGTACGCCCCTGTTGGACTACTGAACTCGATTAGCAAATGGTTTATGGGTACGGGAGGTAGGGTGCATCAAAACCAACGGCCAACAAACATCCATACTTTCAACAGATTATCAATCGAATCTAATGCCAATCGCGTTGGAATTATTCGCCAGATGATCTCAGGAAAACTACTTCGAATACATGCGTGAAAACTACAATTTAGACAGGTTAATTGATCATTCAACAGATCCTATTCCTGATACCACAAGAGTGATTAATCCTGAATATTGAGCCAGTCCGCAAAGTTGGCGCACACCTCGCGCATCCGCTCGTCGCCGGTCATCAGCCAGTGCTCGAAGATCGCCTTCTCGAGCTCTGGCTCGACGAGATCCGCATCGTAGGAATGACCGCCCTGGAGCTTGTGGAACAGCGGTGAACCCCTGTGTTTTGCAGTCGAAAGCGAGCAGTTTACCGCTGAACGGTTCGGATAAATCTACCTTTCCCCAATGGTGAAGTACCCTTCGGAATATGCCTGTTCCGCACCATCCAACCGGTACGCGATAACCCTGCAGTTCTCGGATACGGTTTCAAGAGATGTCTCACCATCCGGTGAAACGGCTACAGGAGGTATCGGCCACAGTATCGTTCCGGGTCTGGGAGACCATGCCTCGGGATCATTGGGGCTGAAGGGAGAGCATTGTCCAAGATCGTGCCAGTTGACTTCACCGTCAAAGCTGATCGATACCAGTATCTGGTAGTTGGTATCGGCACAGAAGCTGATCTCCAGAGTGTCACCGACATAATGAATTTCACCGGCCCCGGGAGAAGACACTTCAATGGTTTCCGCGCAATGATGGTTAACCTTTGGTTCTTCCTGCTGCTTTTCGACCGGATTAGATCCGTTATCCCCGCAATATGTGAATACCCCCAGAAATGCCGCGGTCAACAACAGCGGCACCGAAAACTTTCGCATCATTTCCTCCAAAAAACCGATAAATAAAAATCTTGCCTAACATCAAAAAATAGCGGGAAAGCTGCCGGAGTGCAATGATAGATAGAGAGAAGGGGCGGCTTTTCGACCTCCGTAATGCCCCACATGGAGCATTGCTCTACTCGCTTCAAAAAAAATACTACATTTCATGGCTCAGGATAAGTGGCCTGGCTATCAGCCGATTCAGATATTTCGTTTATCATGATATTGTCAAAGGATCCCGGAAAAAGACGGGTTTTCGGACAGACACCAGCAAAAGGCCGTTACTTGCCGCTTCCCGCTTCCCGGAATGTACTTCCGTAGAACCCGGTTTACCGCGGCATGTGTCATTCATGAGTTGAAAACGGACATCTTGAACGTGGAATTCCCTTCTTGCGCCACCGTTTCAACCTCATGCCATCCATTTCCAAAACGGCACGAATCATGAAAAGAGCACAATGCCACGTTTTAGTGTACCGACAGACGATTCGCCAACAGGCATGAGGGTGAACTTCGCCTTACATTAATGGGTGAAGTTCATGGAATTCGATACCTTTTCATAGAGTTGCGGACCTGCGGGAGGCTAACTTGGAAAACGTTCGAGGAAAAAACAGGCGGTTTCAAGAATACACCTATGCTTTTGTTGTGTTGTGTCTGCTGAGTGAGACGCTTCCGGCGCATGCTTCGCCGGCTCGTGAAGTCACTCAGCCGGATTGGGTTATCGAATCCTGGGAAAAGCGCGATCGCGTTTCGGAGATCGGGTATGCGGAAGCTGCTTCCCGCCTTGCGGTAAAGCTCGAAGATACGGCACAAATGCCGTCCGGCGGGCTAGCCAAAGGTGCTCTGCTTGCCAAAGCGAGGGATACCTACTACCAACTGGCCCAAAAGCAACGTGAAGAACTCCTTGCTCCGTATCTGGATCGGATCGACACTCTCATTTTCGCGAAGCATCAGGTGTTCGGTGGGCGTGCTCACTACGCATACACCGAAGGACTCACCGACCACCCGCAGTCGGGAGTCGGGAATCGAGGGGGAGGTTTGTACCTCTTGACAATTGACGAAAACATGGTGTGTAGCGTAGAACCTCTTCACGAAACCCCACAGGGGATTCTTCGGGATCCCGATGTATCCTTTGACGCGAAACGGATACTGTTCTCGAAGCGCGACACCAAACATGAAGACTATCACCTTTTTGAGCTTACGGTGGCGGACCGTAGTGTTCGACAGATAACTTTCGGGGAGGCTCACGCGGATATCGAGCCGGCATATCTGCAAAACGGCGAAATCGTTTTCAACTCCACGCGATGCGTGCAGGATGTCGACTGCTTTCCTCGTCCGGTCAGTAACTTTTATTTGTGTGATAACAACGGCAGATACATTCGGCGAATCGGGTTCGACCAGGTTCATACCAACTACCCAACTCTTATGTCGAACGGTAAGGTGCTATTCACTCGCTGGGAATATAACGACCGGAAGCAGTATTTTACTCAATGCCTCTTCCAGATGAATCCAAACGGTACCGCTCAGGAAGAGTTCTTCGGAAACAATTCGGTCTTTCCCACTTCAATCCTCCATGGCCGCGAAATCCCCGGAACCGGAAAGGCAGTGGCCATTCTGTCGGGTCATCATACCGAGCAACAAGGCCACCTGGCGATTATCGATCCCAAACTGGGCGACGACGGCCTGCAATCGATCACTCTCCTGGCTCCGGAGCGTGAACCGGTAGATCCAGGGCCTAAAGGTAGCGCCAGAGACTTTTATGCGCAAACAGGCGACGTTTACCAGTACCCGTACCCATTGGATGAAGAAGCGTTTCTGGTTTCGCACCGATACCTGGAAGAAGATGGGAAGGATTCCCCGCCTTTCAGCATAGCTTTTGTCACTCGTGATGGCACGAGAGAAGTGCTTGCCACCTCAACCGACCCCGACATGTCCTGTTCGAAGCCGATGCCGCTTGCCGTGCGCACTCGTCCGCAAACCCCTGCGAATTCGGTGGACTACACAATATCCGAAGGTAATTTCAGCATTATGGACGTGTATCACGGAGAGTCCTCTGAGGGCATCGAACGAGGCACGATCGATCGCATCAGGGTTGTAGGCATTGAATACCGTGCACGATCCCTTCCACCCAGTGCGGCGGGGGACTCGTACCTGGCCGTCGCCGCCGGCGAGGGCACGTGGGATGTCAAGGTTATTATCGGGGAAGCCGAAGTGTACGACGACGGATCAGCCTGGTTTACCGCTCCGGTGCGAATGCCCTTGTATTTCCAGTTGGTTGATACCAATGGCTACGTTGCCCAGACCATGCGCAGTTGGACTGTCCTGCAGCCCGGAGAGGGACAGAGCTGTGTTGGATGTCACGAGAAAAAAGATGAGCTTCCACCCGCGAGGAGTACAATTGCACAGAAAGCCGGCCCCAAACCCCTCAACGAATTCCATGGGCCGGCACGAGGTTTCAGTTTTCAGAATGAAATCCAACCTGTATTGGATCAAAAATGCGTAAGCTGCCATGACGGCGGTGTTCACAATGGCGTGACTACAGTCGACTTCCGATCCTCACGGGTTACCGGTCCGGATGATGAGGATCTTCTGTTCTATCATGGACAGGATAGGCGCAAAGGTAATAGAATCAGCAAATCGCGGTTCGGGCCACGGTACAGTACTCGTTCGTACTGGAATCTGATTGGGTATGTGTCCTGGATAAACGGACTCGGTCCTCCTGAGCTGCTGCCACCCTATCTCGACGGATCGTTCGAAAGTGATCTTATCAAGCACCTGGATGCCGGGCATAACAACGTTGAGCTGACCCGGGAAGAACGCGACAAACTCTGCTGCTGGATCGATCTTCTGATTCCCTATGCCGGAGACTACATGGAGGGGCTTTGGGAAGAGGAAGCGGCCATTTACCAGCGATGGCAGGACAAAAGAAACGCGTGGCTCGAGATTGAAGAACAGAACATTCTCGATTATATCGCAAATGGTACGGGATCCGTTATTCAGTATTCTACACCAGACGGTCCCCGCCCCTTCACGACTCGATTTCAGGAAATTCCGGCCAGACAGAGCCGGGTGTACCTGGTTAACCCTCGAGGGCAGTTGATTCCCCAAATGAACGGGAAAACTGCTCCATACCAGTTCCCCGCCCCGGGCGTGTATCTGGAGAAATCCGGGAAGGGCAAGGGTTTCAAGAAGATAGTAATTGACGAGTAGCGTTTTTGACTCGGTTTCAGCGATTCTGAGCGAGGAAAGCGCGCGGAGTCCATGAGCCGGGATGGGTTGAACGATACGGAGGCGCCGTTGTGAGATCGAGGTGTTTTTACCACAGGATCATGTTCTTTGTTGCGCTTACCGGTTTTCATCTCGCGGCGCATTCCACCCCGCGCGGACGGGTTTCAATGGAAAACGGTACGGTAGTTACCGACCGAGGAACGCATCTTCGGGGATTACCGATTTGGCTCGGACCGTATATCGACGAAGATACTCCCGGAACGCTTGGCTTTATCCGGGAACCGGATTATAGAGATTTTTTCAGCAAGATCAGTAGAAACTACGGAGTGAATGCTATCCGCCTGTGCTATACTGCCTGGCACGCTTTCAACGGCAATCGCTTCCCAAAAGAGCGGATTGTGCCGCAAACCTATGAGCCGGCCATAGATTCGTTTGTGAAATGGGCCGCGGAGGACGGGATCTACGTTATACTAAACTACCACGATGTCGGGCATTACGACCTGGACCACATGAAGCAGTTCTGGGAATACATCGCGCCGAAATACAAGAATGATACGCATGTTATCTACGAGCTGATGAACGAGCCGGTCAAGTGGTATGCGCGCAACTACGACGACGACGATATTGCTATGGTCAAAACACTTCATGAGATTGTACTGTCCGCGGCACCCGAGACTCATCAGATTCTGTGGTCCTTCGCCAATCTCGGAGGTGCGGGGCAGGCAGTCTCAAAAGTTGATGTTGAGGGCATTTCCTATGATAATGCTTCGATTGGATTTCATTACGGTTATGGAGGAGGAGGAGCAGAGGAAATTCAAGAACTGAAAACTGCCGGATACGCGGCCGTCTGCACCGAATTCAAAAGTAAGGATGAATCCACCAAAAGCACCGATTTCGAGCGTCTGGTAAACAATGTCAAGGTGTTTGAGAGTGCGGAAGTCTCCTGGATTACCTGGGCACCTACCCTGGCCATGCCCGATGAGAAACTGGCCATAAACGACCAGTTCACGGTGGAGTTCGACAATGCGGGGATCTGCTGGGTTCCCGATTTCGGCGAATGGCCGTCCGAATGCACGTTGGACACTTCCGGCCAATCTGAAAACAAGGCCCCAGATGTGGAAACAGCCCCCGTGGACACCGTGTTTGTTTCAGATTCGCTTCTGCTCGAAGCGGTCGTGACCGACGACGGGCTTCCTGAAAACGGTGAAATGAACTATGAATGGATAAAGGAGCTTGGCCCCGGGGATGTGTCCTTTACCGCTCCGAACGATTTATCAACATACGCGAAATTTTCGACTTCGGGGGAATATACAGTCAGCATTCAGGCGCACGACAGTGAAAAGGCTTCAAGCGGGATTGTCGCCGTAACGGTCCTGGACGACGGCACCCCCGCCAAAAGAGCGATGCTTCCAAAAGCCGGCATGCCTCCGCGGGAGCGCGCGATTCATTCATACGACGTCATGGGCCGCGAAGCCGAAAGTCCGTCTTTGAGTCGTTCTTCGCCGGGGAGAAGGCCCACCGGAGTGATCGTTGATAAAGAAGGTACGGAGATTCGAATGTAAAAATGACAAGCGCGATTGTGGAGAATGCCAATCCTGAAAAAGTCACTGATTTGAGCGTCTCATCACAAAAGTGGTTAGTGTTTTTGAAAACAAAAACCTCTGGAATTATATTATTCTCAGAAAATCAAAATACTTACAAAAGAGTACTTCTATGAAAAGCAATTGGGAGGCTGAAAAAAGTAAGGAGCTGTTTTCATTCATTTCCAAGTATATGGAACTCACCGATGAAGAGAAAACGGCGCTTCTTGAGCGTGATATTTTCAAGAGCTATCAGAAAGGACATGTGCTTTTTGAGGCTGGGGATATCACGAATGAATATTACCTGGTACTTAAAGGCTGTATCAGAACCTACCACATAAACGATGCCGGGCAGGATAATACGATAGAATTCTACACTGAACTGCACTCCTACGCCCCTCCCAGCACCATCGAAGGGACCGAGTCGACACTGTATGCTTCGTGCCTCGTGGACTCACTTCTGGTGGTATCCACTCCGGATATCGAAGCGGATGTATTCAGGCTATTTCCGCGGTTTGAGACGCTCTGTCGGATACTTTCAGAAAAAGCGGCCGGGGAGATTCTGGTCAAGTATGAGCAATTCAAAAATCTTGATCCTGAACAACGATACCTGCATTTGCTTGAAAACCGACCCAATCTGGTTCAAAGAGTCCCGCAATACCATCTCGCGAGTTATCTCGGCATACGGCCGGAGTCGTTGAGTCGGATACGAAAAAGACTGACCGGCCGCCGAAAAAGAATCAAAATTTCTTAACCCGGATCAATGCGTTCCCAAGCCGGTATCGGATATCTTTCATATAAACCAAGGCGCCTCATTTTACTCAAGGAGTTTATATGAAAACCAATTTTATTATAATCGTGATCAGTCTACTTGCTATCAGCTCCGGCGGAGCGGAGTCACGAAACCCCGAGTCGGATACCGGCAGACTGTTCATTGGGACCTCAGGGTTTGTGCTCGTAAATCTCATACCAAATCAGGAGAATCCGCCTGACTTTTTCCAGCTCAATTTTGGCTACTGGGTGACAGGTAAGGATGTACTGTCACTGGAGGCTATAACCTGGAAATACAATTCCCCCCTCGGTATTCCTTACGGCCCGTCCTACGATGATCCCGCCGAGGCTTATCCCGGTTATGTGCGAGAATTTGGTCTTGGGATCGCCTATCAGCGTTTTCTCTGGAAGGGCGCGTACGCCGCCACTCATATGCTTCCGCTATATCAGATATATGTCGATACGGGTACGAACACCTCACAAAAGGGATTCGAACTATTTTTGACCTTACGTGTCGGGTATCATTTTAAGGTTCTCAAAAAGAGGATTTTCATTGAGCCGTCAATCGCCTGTACCTACTGGCCGATAAACGCCAATGTGCCCGAGCGGTTTTCAGTTGTTGAGCAGAAGTGGCCGAACTTTTTTTTGTTCGAGCCGGGGTTGCATTTGGGGTTCAAGTTCTGAGTCAACGTCAACATCGTGGGCGCACGGCCCTCCAAACCCGCCAGAGGAAATTCACGACATTCCTCTCCGCTTAACCCAAAAGGGGAAAAACATGGTAGGAAAAATGCGCGCCGTAAAATGCACCGGATACGGCCCCCCCGAAGTCCTGAAACCGTTCACGACCGATATCCCAACCACAAAAGAAGACGAAATCCAAATCGCGATCAAAGCCTCCGCGGTAACCGCAAGTGACATTTTTA
>CAYFVL010000130.1:0-15792 GCA_964346405.1 uncultured Fibrobacterota bacterium | reverse complement strand
TCGCACAACATCTTACGCATAATGCTCGCTCTCGACTGCGAAACTTGGGCTAAAGCATAAGCCTGGAATCCTATGATTGAAAACGATAGTCCGCAGTTTCGGGCAAGTCGCGAGATGCCAGAATAAGACTCTCAAGGGATGCTCTGATTTTTGACGCGGCCCGGAAAAAACTAATGATGGAAGTGAAACAAATCTTTGTCGTTTTGTGCCTTTCTACAAAGAACTCAAAAAGCAAATTGCCGTATTGGTTATATAACTCTCTGAATTCTTCGTTCTTCTTTAGCTCTGTTGAGATCTTCTTTCTGAACTCCTGCAGTCTTTTATCTCTTCTATGAAGTATCGCGAGTATCCCGACTTTGTAGATCGATAGCGTGCCCAATTGGCCGATAATTTTCGAAAACGAACTATCTAAGTAATCGAAGACCCAGGAGTGTGGAGATATTCTCCCCTCAATTGCTTTCAGGCGCAGGTCGTCTCTCAATGCGTATATTCTGTACCTGTATTTGATGCTCAACCTTACGTTTCTCTGCGATCTGAGCAAGAAACCAATAACTGCGACAACGAAAAAGAATACGCAAACGCTTGTTGAAGTGTCGATTTCCATCTCAATTGCTCCTATGAAGGTCCCTTTTTGTGAGATTTCTCTGTAGATCGTTTTTCACATCCGATATTCTTTGAATCTCATTGTCCTTGTGTTCAATTATCTTGCCATAGTGCCGTTTCTGCAATACCAAAAGAGAAATAAGCAGAATTACTACCAATGAAAAGTAGTGGAATCGATCACCAGCATGGAATAAAACGTAGGCATCAATTATGGCCCTCTTCTGATCAACGGTGGTCCATGTTTGGAGGCAAAAAATTATGAATCCGGCAAGTACCGAAAATGGACCATAGGTTTGGATGAGATCTAAGATCCAAAGAACCAAGCGAAGATCTTGTGGCGATTTCGCGGTCCCTTTAGCATTTTTCTTCTTGTTCGTAGATGAATCTGTCGGCATATGAGATAAGTCGTCAGAGGGATCAATAAATATTTGTTGTCTGAGTCTGTGACTACAAAATATTTAGTGGTCAACAAGGCAAGCAAGCCTTGTGCCTCCGGTAACCTCCGGCAAAATAGATCGAGAGCGCAGTACAACAAATCTGAGCAACTATATGGTACAACCTATGAATCCCGGCCCAAATGGGGGAAACGGCATTCGGGACGAATTTTCCGAGCTGGTGAGTAGATCCTGGGCCGAGCTTGGGTCGCTACGTGACGAACTGAACCGGACTCTCTCACGGGTGATCGAACAGTTTCCCGACTCCGCCCTGATTCCCGATTCCACGCGGGAGCTTCCCCGCCGTGGAAAGCAGTTACGCCCCCTGTTCGTCTTTTTGACCAACGTCATGTGCGGCGGAAACGGTTTTGCGGCCGTATCGACGGCGGCGGCCCTTGAATTCGTTCACGCGGCAAGTCTCCTTCACGACGATGTCGTGGACAATGCCGCAACTCGCCGCGGCATTCCCAGTTTCCCCTCGCTGTTCGGCGACAAACTCAGTATTCTGACCGGGGATTTCTTTTTCGCCCGAGCCCTGTCACTTTTGGCGGAAACGGGCGACCATGCGATCACATCCGCTGTTGCGGAGGCGACCGCTCAAATAAGTATCGGTGACTACTCCCAGAAAACACTCTCCCCCACCGATAGCCAGGCCGAAACGAAATACTTTCACGCAGTCCTGAACAAAACGGCTTCCCTTTTCGCCTGTGCCTGCCAATGCGGTGCACTCAGGGCAGGCGCCGACCGGAAAATCGTCGATATTGTTACGGAGTTAGGAGCGGCATTCGGGATGATATACCAGCTTTCCGACGACGTACTGGATATCGCGGGGTCCCCACAGGTACTCGGGAAAGAACCCGGCGATGATCTTCGGGAAGGAACCCCGACTCTTCCGGTAATATTCGCTCTCAACAATGGAAGCGAACCCGACCGGCAAAAAGTACTTTCACTGCTTGGAGCGAAAGAACCCGACTTGAGCGTATTCCGATGCGTTCTGCGTGAGACGGGCGCTTTGGACTACGGCCTCGATATACTTATAAAAAACGCCGATATGCTTGCATCAATCGTACGGCAAATACCGCTTTCCTCCGGCCTGAAAACCATATCCGCGCTCAGTTCCTCCCTGGTTGCACGAGCCGAACAGGCAGTAGCCCGAAACTAGTGTGGCTACCGACAATTGCCTAGCCCTGCCAAACCCGCCGACCTTGACTGTGATACCATTTTCATGGGATACTTGGGAGTCGTCACGAAATAGCCTTTTCCGTTCTCGCTTGATCCCTCTGGAAGGGGCCGGGTTGCCCGGTAATGCAAACCGTACCGAACCCGGCTTTTTTGCAGCCAGTCCGGAAACGGCGAATCGATCTTGAAATTTGCCCCCGGTTTCGGACAAATCGAACCCGTTCCGAACCTCCTGGCGAAGTGTTTTCATATCAATCCTCCGGAGAGACGCTTATGAAGATCCTTGTTGTGGACGACTCGAAGACAATGCGGCATGTGCTGATTACGCAACTGAAGGAGCTTGGATACCAGAAATTCCTCGAGGCCGACTGCGTTGCCGCGGCAAAAGAGCTATTTGCCACCGAGACACCTACTCTGATCATCTCGGACTGGAATATGCCGGGCGCATCAGGCCTCGACCTTCTGAAAGCGGTCAGAGCCAATGCCGCCACGAAGGAAACGCCATTCATAATGCTCACCACCGAAACGGACCGAGCCAAAATCGTCGATGCAACCCGCGCGGGACTTCAGTCCTACCTGCTGAAACCCATACGAAAGCCGGTCCTCGAGGAAAAGATGCGGGAACTGGCCGCCGCATACGGTTTCCTCCCACCGATGGATTCCACCAGAAAAACGGCCGCGGCATCGGTACCGGTGAGTGACAACGAAACGGAAAACTCGGACCCGTTAAAGGGTAAATTCAAACAGGATCGAATCGCCGATATCATTCGGGCCTGCGATCTGGTGTTGAAAGGCGAATCTACTCCCGAGGAATTCGAAAAATTCATGGCCGGCGAAATTCTCGCCGACTCATCCGAAGCGAATTCGTCAACAGTTGCGCTCTTCATGGATACCGTCCGGGAAACCGTGCGCGACGCACTCGAGCGAAAACTGAACCAACTTGCGGGCTGACACGACTTGCCCACTTCCCTGTATGGAGCGGAAATGAAGCACGGAGACAACGAAGCCCTTCAACTATTCATAGAAGAATCGCGGGAACATCTTGCCGGGATCGAGGAAGATCTTCTTGTGATCGAGAAACAGGGCGAGCATGCTCCCGCTCAGACCGTGGATAAGGTGTTCCGCGCTGTCCACACGATCAAGGGTGGTGCGGGTTTTTTCGCCTTCGAACGGATAAAAGAGCTTTCTCATGCAATGGAAAATGTGCTCGGAAAACTTCGTTCCAGCGAACTCATCCCTACCTCTCCCATGATCAGCGCGCTTCTGGACGGAGCCGATGCGCTCCGCTCGATGATTAACAGTATCGACGGTTCCGAAGATATCGACATTTCCGCCATCGTGGTTCGTCTTGACGCATTCATCGACAGTCCCACCAGCCCGACGGAAACAACACATGCGACGACATCGGTATCGAACAAAACTCATCTTCGTTTTCAAGCCCCTGTTTCGCAAGAGATTCTTGAAGTCGAAATAGAAAAACTGTATGAAGAACAGCAGCGCACGAGCAGTCGGTTTGTATTCCTGCTGGAAATTGACACCAGTTCAGATTCATTTGCGCGTGAGCAATCCGAAGAAGCTATCAGAAAAGAGGTCGAACAAATAGCTCCGATAGTCTCGGTCCGTCGAGCCGATTCGACTCCCGACCTCCTTGTTTTGTGTATATCGTCGATGGACGGAGATATCCTTGTTGAATGCCTGGCGCTTCCTCCTCAGCGAGTCTCTCAGGTCCTCACCGGCCGAATAGAGAAAAGCGAAGAGGGTGTCTATTCACTGTCGCACGTGCTGACCAAGCATCTTTGCGAAGAGGCCGAGGTCTCCTCCCGCGACGTATCGACAAGTTCGAATGCGAAGCCGGCTTCTCCCGCGTCCGATTCCCCGAACGCTGTCACCGCTCCGTCCCCGTCCGCGCCTGAGGCGACGGTAGACCCGGGACGCGAAAGCAGTTTACGAGTAAATATCAAAACACTCGATCGACTCATGACCCTTGCCGGTGAAATGGTGCTCACACGAAATGAACTTCTTCAGAATGCCGGAGCAAAAGATCTTCCACGGATTCTTTCCGCGAGTCAACGGGTGGACAGTATAACCTCGGAGCTGCAGGAAGCCATCATGTCTACCCGGATGCAATCGATAGGAATTATCTTCGGCAAATTTCGTAGAATCGTACGAGACCTCTCGATGCAACTGGGTAAACAGGTGCATCTTGAAATAGAGGGTGAAGACGTGGAATTGGACAAATCGATCATAGAAGCGGTCGGCGATCCACTTACGCATATCATACGGAATTCAGTCGACCACGGCCTCGAATCGTCGGATGTACGACTTGAAAAAGGGAAACCGTCAGCCGGATCGCTCCTGATCAAGGCACGCCATGAGGCCGGACAGGTAGTCATAGAGATAACCGACGACGGCAAGGGAATAGATCCTTCAGCGATCAGGAAAAAAGCCGCGGAGCGGGGTGTATTCGATGAAACCACACTGGCCGGCATGAGTGACCGTGAAGTCGTCGGGCTAGTTTTCAAGCCGGGGTTCTCGACCGCTGAAAAGGTGACCGATGTTTCCGGACGCGGGGTGGGAATGGATGTGGTGCAGAGCAATCTCAAGAAGGTCGGCGGCGCCGTAGACATAGATTCTAAACCGGATAAGGGAACTACCATACGTATCAAACTCCCCCTCACGCTCGCCATCATTCCCAGCCTCATGGTGACGGTGGAAGACGAGTATTATGCAATCCCTCAGGTCAACCTGGTAGAGCTGGTGCGCATCCCTGCCGCTGAAGTCAAACAACGCGTCGAGATGGTAGGCGACGCCCCGGTTATGCGACTTCGCGGAGAACTGCTGCCACTCGTACGCGTGAGCGATGTTCTGGGAATAACCGAAAGAACTTACCAGGATCAGGAGACGGGCCGACGTCGAGGAGACCGTCGTTCGAGTATCGCCGATCGTCGCGGCACAAAGCGAACCGAAACCGACGGTGAGACAGGAGATCGCCGTGAAGACCGGAGAGAAAGTCCGTTTAGTGCCGTGTGCGTTGCCGTCGTGGTGGCCGGAGATTTCAAATACGGGTTGATTGTCGACGTTTTTCTTGACACCTCAGAGATCGTGGTGAAGCCGCTGGGGTATCACCTCTGCGAATGCAGAGAGTATGCCGGAGCCACGATACTTGGAGACGGTCGTCCCGCGCTCATTCTGGATGTCGTGGGAATCAGACGATTGCTCGAGATGGAAGATACGACCGAAACGTTTGCCGAAAAGCCGGACGAACAATTCGATGCGGATCTCGAGGGTCCGGACCGCCAGTCTTTTCTGGTGGTGGAGAATGCGGTCGAAGAGTACTTCGCAATCCCGGTCGGACTGATTTCTCGTATAGAAAAAGTGCGGGCGGATTCGATTCAGACTCCCGGAGGTGCTCAGGTTATTCCCTACCGGCGAGGGAGTCTGCGTCTGTTTTCGATAGAGCAAACAGCCAATGTCAAACCCCGCAAGCCGGGATCGTCGGTCTATGTGGTTATTTACCGGGTCGGCGGCCGGGAAGTCGGGATTATCACCTCGGAGATTATAGATACCGTTGAGGTTGGCGCCGATGCGATCGACGACCGTACGCATGTGCAGACGGGTATAATTGGGTCTACAATGATTCGGGACCGAGTTACGCTTGTGCTGGATCTTTTCGGTCTTGTCCGGATCGGTGCCCCGGAACTCTACGCCCCTTCGACACCCGAAGACGATCCCGAGGTGAAACGGCGCATTCTGATCGTGGAAGACTCCGGGTTCTTTCGCCGACAGATCCGTTCCTTTATGGAAGACGCCGGGTACGAATGCATTGTGGCCGAGGACGGTGTAAAAGGGTTGGCGGTCCTGAAGAATGATACCCGGAAAATCGATCTGGTCCTCACCGACATAGAAATGCCCAACATGAACGGACTGGAATTGACACAGGCAATACGTGAGGACACATCGCTGTCCCATCTTCCAGTGATAGCAGTGACATCGATGTCCGGAGATACGGCGGAAAAGACCGGACGCGACGCCGGGATAGACGAATACCTGATAAAGCTCGACAGAGAAGCCGTTTTGGCGGCGTGTCGGGACTATTTACACCAAGAGGATGAAAACAATTATGTGGAGAGCCAACATAGTAAAGGGTAACCGAATGTACTTCAAATATCTTTTCACCACTCTTCTTGCGGTTTGTCCGCTTGCGGCGGGAGCCGGTCTCCTGTTTGCCGGGTTGTATTCCGTACCGTCCTTTCCCACCGTCGCATTCATGGCAATAGCCGGTTCGGGAATAGCGGTGATTTCAGTGACCGCCAATTATTTCCGGTTCCTGAGACCGATAACGGAGATGAATAATCGGGTTAAAGAGATGACACGGAAAAACCTTACGGGACGGGTAGACATTCATGGAGGAATCGAAATCACCGAACTGGCGTCAAGTATCAACCTGTTTGCCGAAACGGTCAAGGAACTTTTGCGCAGGGAGAAAGACAGATCTCTGGGGGTGCGAGATCAGACAACTGAATTGTACGGTTATTCTGAAAAGCTTCTGCAGGGCATGGGCAATGTAACCATCAAGTCCCGTGGGGCCGGGGAAGGTGCGCAGAAGGTCGGGCAACTGCTAAGCGCCGCCGACGACTCGGTGGGGAAAACGGCGGAAGAGCTGTCCGGTTTGCAAAAAGTCACCACCAGGATTGTGGACGCCGTCGCCGAGGCGAGGGATGGAGTAAGCCGCTCCCATGAAAACCTTGCGCTGGTCGTGCAAGCCTCCGAGGATATGAGCCTTACGGTCGGAGAGATTGCAAAGAATGCCGAAAATGCTCGACAGAGAACGGCCAATGCAGTCAAGAGCGCCGAATCGGCCCAGCAGAGCGTTGATGCATTGGGGGTGGCGGCCGGAGAAATCAACAAAATCATTGACGTGATTGTGGAAATAGCCGAACAGACCAAGCTCCTGGCGCTCAATGCCACTATCGAAGCGGCTCGCGCCGGTGAGGCCGGCAAAGGGTTTGCGGTGGTTGCCGGTGAGGTAAAGGACCTGGCCAAACAGACAAACGACGCCACCGCCGACATCCGGAAACGCATCGACAGTATGCAAGCCTCGACATCCGATACGATTCATGAAATCACTCAAATCAGCGGGGTCATCCATAGCGTCGACGATATCGTTTCCACCATTGCCTCGGCAGTTGAGCAGCAGTCGGTAACCACCCGCGATATTTCCGGAAACATCGGAATGGTAGCTTCGGTGGTAGGAGGCATGAATGATCACACTACCGGCGTGCAGAGAGAAGTCGAAGGATTGGCCAAATCGATTGAACGAATTGGGAATTCAATGCTGAAAACCCGCACCGACGTCGGACGAGCCGTTGAGGGCACCGGAGAGATCTCCGGTACGGTGGATCAGGTCGCTCAGGCCTGCGAGTTGATGCAGACCACCATAAGGGAAATGGTGGGAGGTTTCGAATCACTCAAAAGGATTGGCGCCGACAAAACTCTTCAGCTAACGGATCGGCAGTTATCATGATGAGAGAAGCCATGATTCCGGAAGTAATGCGTACGGAAGCCGGCGAAGTCGACCTGGTGGTTTTCACGGTCGATGGTGTTCCATGCGCGCTGAGAATTGATGAAGTGCAGGAAATCAAACGCTTGGAACGAATCACACCGGTTCACAGATCTCCGGAGTACATACGGGGGATCGTGAATCTACGCGGTCGGATTGTGAGCATAATTGATTTACGCGTGAAACTGAACTATCAACCGGGAGAGGCGGGTCCGGAATCCCGCATGGTCGTCGTGGAACGCGGCGTCGAAAAGATCGGGCTTCTCGTTGATTCCATTGAAGACGCCGTTGTCGCCCAAAGCCGCGAGATTCAAGTACCACCATCCAACATCCACGGAGCGGAAGCGCGGTTTTTCAAGGGAGTGTATCAGACACCCGACACTCTTGTGGCAATCCTCGATCTTCACGTCATTCTGGAGAAAGACGCGAGCGATGAAGGACCATAGCCCCACGCCCGTTCTCCATCGGTCGGAAAGGGATTCTCCCACATTTTTGCCGAGGTTTTCATCAAATGTCCCAGATCAGAGTATTTGTCGTTGACGACTCAGTGCTCTTTCGCAGACTGCTTCTTACCACAATCAACAGCATACCGGGAGTACGCACTGTTGGGGTGGCGGAGAACGGGAAAGAAGCTCTCGAGGCTATTCCCGACGTCAAGCCGGACCTGATCACACTTGACGTCGCCATGCCGGTTATGGACGGTCTCGACACGCTCCGTCGTATTCGCACCCAATACCCGGAATTCGAAGTGGTCATGGTGAGCGCTTTTACGTCGGAAGGCGCCGAGGCTACTCTGCAGGCGCTTGAAGCAGGCGCTCTCGACGTTATCGCGAAGCCGGATACCGGAAGCGAACTCGGCAACGCGACTCTTCTTCGAGACCAATTCTCGACATTGCTCACCAGGTTTGCAGTTTCGAGAAGCCTGCCAACTACTATATCAAAAGATGAAAAAAGGGGAGCATACGATGTCTTGTCAAACGTTCCGCCTGGTATCGGAAGCCAGTTGCCGAGTCGACCGAAAGTAGTGGCAATTGGGGTATCGACCGGTGGACCGGGCGCATTGAGTCGGCTTCTCCCCTGTTTACCGGCGGATTTTCCGCTTCCGGTACTTATCGTGCAACACATGCCCCCACTTTTCACCGGCACACTTGCGGATTCGCTGCAAAGAAGATGCGCGGTCCGAGTGGTTGAGGCCTCGGGCGGCGAAGCGGTTGCTCCCGGAACAGTATATATCGCTCCCGGCGGCAGACAGATGAAAGTACACCGAAATGAGGACGGTGGAATCTCCATACGGATTACCGACGACCCCGAAGAAAACCACTGCAAGCCGTCGGTCAACTATCTGTTTCGTTCCGTTTCCCGGGTGTATGAGGACCGATGCGTCGGAGTCATTATGACTGGTATGGGCTCCGACGGCGTTCTGGGGTTGCAGTTGATGAAGCGTCGTGGCGCCTACATTATTGCACAGGATCGCGAGACCTCGACGGTGTGGAGCATGCCGCGCGTGGCTCTGGAGGCAGGCGTGGTCGACCGTATGCTCCCACTCGATGCTATCGGACTGGAATTGCTTGCCTGTGTGAAGCAGTGATGAAGCGGACCACCACGTCCGCCCGGGCCCGCCGGATTAGGCGCTATTCGTGTTTTTTTTCATCGGTCAAATCGTTCAGCTCTCCGGCTTGCGCGTTTAGGATCTCTACCGAGTTGGTGATTTCCTCGATCTGGGAGTTGACTTCGGATATATTTTTAGCTATCTCTCCGGTTCCTCTGGCGGAATCCCCGACACTTTGAACGATGTCGTCGACTCCTTTTGCATTTCTCGACACGTTATCGGCAATATCCCGGGCGGTGATGGTCTGTTCCTCTACCGCGGCCGCGATAGTGTTCACGAAGTCGTTGATGTTATTGATCACTCCTCCGATATTCTTGATCCCGCTGATCGTGACCCCGGTGGACTGGGCAATGTTCGTTATCTTCTCTTTAATATCGACTGTCGCAAGATTTGTTTGATGAGCCAGTTCTTTCACTTCACCGGCCACTACGGCAAACCCCTTGCCGGCATCCCCGGCACGTGCCGCTTCGATTGTTGCGTTGAGCGCAAGCAGTTTGGTTTGCTCGGCAATCTCGATAATCGTATCTATAACACTACTGATCGATGCGGATGCCTCCCCTAATTGGTCGACCTTGTTTTCAATGCTGCGTACATCATTGACAGCACCGGCAGTCATATTGCGGGTTTTCTCGGACTGTTGTGCAATTTCCTGAATTGTCTCGGTAAGACCGTCGATAGCCTTATTGATCGAACTCATAACACCCTGAACATCCGTTACCGATAATGAAACCGACTGTACACTTCCACTGACCTGCTGCGCTGCCGCCGAAACATTGGATGAAGAATCCGATATGGATGCCGATCGATCGGCGATCAAATTGACCATTTGGGTCAGGGAAGCAACAGATTCGCTCACTTTTTCATTGTGCCGGTGCATCAACGCGAACTGATTGTGCAGACAATTCTCCGGCCGATTGAGATTGTTGTACAGAGCTACCGCCATGCCCAGACAACTGCCGTATCCGCAGGCGCCACAGTTATATATATCTTCGTCTCCAAATTTGTTGAGGCGCTTATATACATCACTGAGTTCACGATCGTGGGGAATTCGCAATGTGTTCAAATGGGACAGATTGCGATATCCGCGAGAATACAGATCGGGCTTCCAATGCTTGTCGATTGTTCGGGCAAGTTCCCTCTTGCCTCGCGATGTTCCCAGAACTCCTCCTGATGAATAGCGTTTCCGCATTTGAATGTTTCGCTGCTCCACCAGATACTCGATCTCATCCGGACTTCGGTCGTATGAATTCGTTCCCGTGCCCCCGTTGCATCCCATTTCGCAATTGAGACAATCTATCAGTAGCGGGTTGAACCCGCCCCGGACCGCTTCGGGCAATTTCTTCAGGTACTCATAGATGTGGGGCACGCCTTCTATTTTTCGTGTGAACCCCGAGGCTTCCGGCACTTCCCGCTCGGCGGTACGCATGAGTCCACCCGGAGTTGAGAATAGTACCGCACGCTCCGCGGGAGGATTGTCATAATCGGCTTCCTCGAAGGTGGTCATGGATATTTGATTCTCTTCGAAATAGCGCATAAGGCTTTGATAGGTAACGTTATAGTCGCCGAGCCCGGTTTCCTCGAATTCCCGCTTCTTAGCCACACAGGGAGAAATCACAGCGACCTTGTGATTCCGGAAGGACGGATGGAATTCTTTTACCATTTTTATGGTGTGAAGCATGGGACTGTCGGCGGGAGCCAGATATTCCAGGAGTTCCGGTTGATATACTTCTATATACGTTACGATCGCCGGACACGGCTGGGCTATGACCATTCTGGGATTGTTTTTTTTGATATGTTCAAGGTATGACCTGACCGTGAGTTCCGCTCCAAAACTCACATCAAACGCCGCATCGACCCCTGAACGTTTGAGCCATCCATTCAGGCGCAGGTACTGGTTGGGGAAATTAGCGGCTATCGCCGGAGCAACAATCGCCACCATGGGTACGGCGCCCAGATCCCGGAAAAACTGTTCCCCATCGTCCACTGAACGACGCGCTTCATGTGTGCAGGCCTTTATGCAGTTTCCGCATCCGATGCAGAGATCGTTATTCACCATAACCGAGTCCCCGGATCCGTCGTTGCAGTATTTGACGGGGCAGGCTGCGATACAGGCATGACAGTTGACGCACTTTTCATGGTCGACGCGAATTATTTCGGCAAGTTGCGTACTCATGGTTTCTCCCTACGACGTTTTTCGGCATTCGGATTCCGATGGAACCTATGCATGTGGCGATTCCACGACGGCTACTATTACTCTCGCGGGGCAGCAGACCCGATCCGGATGATAGCACCGGTCCCCCGGGGTTCAGTACACAGATACTGTCGGTCAACCGGAATTACCCCCGGGAGCACAGCGGCAACCGCACACCCGCGCTCGATAAAAGAGTGCCCGGAAAGGGAACTGCGGATGGAACATAGTCAATTCTATATTATAGCGGAGCTTCTGTCGATGTTCCCGTCACGGGTGAACCTCCGAGCGTTCCAGACTGGGCTGCTTGATGAAAGCCGTTGAAAGGCAACAATAAATATCGGCGGAACAATAAAAATCTGGAAAATATGGGCTTTCTAATGTATATTACTAATGATTTTTCGTCGGACATTTTATTCAAGGAAGCTGGAAGTACGAACGGATTACCCAATGAACTTACGGAAAAGTTTCATCCTTCTGCCCGTGCGATTCGTGTATTTTTCTCTTTTCACGAGCGAGGTGCCGACAGTGCACTTCCTTACGTTCCTCAACCCGCCTCGTGTCGGCAGACCCGCCTGCAGTAATCGAAATTGAGCATATCCAGAACCGTCCCGCCCGGGCGGGAGGATCAACCACCAAATATCGAGCTAAAAGCTCTTTTCGTAGTCGAAAAATGCGCAAAAAAGGCGTATAATTGTTGGAATTCGATTCAAGGGGCTTAGGAGTCGTCACGAAATAACCTCTCCATTCTCGTTTGATCTCAGGCCGGCATTCTGGGTAAGCTATTGCTAGCTCTCGAGTGTCGAAGTCGGGTTAGTCAAAAATGCCGCTGATTTCCAGAGGTAACTTTTCGGCAGGTTAATCGGGTGGTGCATATGTTGTATTATCGTTCAACCTTACCGACTACGGGTCGCCTCCCGATGTCGGTGTTATTTCTGGTAACACTCTTGACCATTCCATGCTTTTCGGACGATTGGAAATGGGGTTCCGAGGGATACAAGCTCTGTTCGTACACCGAGCCGGAGGGTTTGTTGGGCTGTCGATGGTTCAACTATCGTAATGGATGGGGTGAACTCGACGCCGACTTTGAGGGGTGGCGATATTCCACGTACGTCTATGAGGCCTACTGTTTCCAGGGCGCGATTGCATCGGTGATGCTGTATTACGGATGGCCGGACAGAAGTCGATTGAACGGCAGTTTGTATGACGACTTCCTTGGGATCGATCATCGGTGGCGCTATGATGCGATCGGTGATTTCTCCAACTGTGCCGATGATGATCCGAGTCTGCGGAATATTCCCAATTGCATAACAACCGAATCTCCGACAGCGGCTCATGAAATCGCGCGTCTGTTTCTGGCGGTTCGGATGGCGACCAACTATTACGAAGACGAGTATGAGTTGCTGTTTGAGAGAAAGAACCTTTTTCGAGATATAATGAAGACTCGGCTGGGTTTCCCAAACGTAAGAACTATTGCACGCAGCAGCGATCGCGGCCTGGATATTGTGATAAACGAACTCAAGGGAAACGGACGCGATCTGCCTGAGCCGGTTATCGGGTTCAGTAATTCGCATATGTGGATTATAGATGATTACCGCGTTCGCGACTCCTCGGGAACAGCTTTTCGCGAGTTTCATGTGCTTAGCTACGACAATAACTGCAATCACCATACAGCCCACTGGGAGCATATTGACTCTTCCGACGTAAAATTCTTCCTTGTCGATCTACGCCCGGACATCATTGTCCCTTCGGGAGATACGGCAGAACTGATGCTCCCCATCGGCAAAGGAAGCATTCCCAATACCAGGGGTACTAACAGAGTGGGCGGGATTCGTCTGGTTGCCGATAAGGAAGGATCCATCGAACTGAATGCCCAACTGATCGGGATCGGTTCCGATTTTACCGAATGCGACACACTCCTTCACGGGGAATACTACGTCACTCCCGCAGGGTTGGAAACACCGCAGTTCACCTACCACTTACCGGATACTACCCGCTGCAGAGTCAAGGCCCAACTGGTGAACAAGGGTTCCGAAACGATGCGATTACGTATGGTTTTGAATGATCAGCAGGACAACCCCGAAGAACGAATACCCATACACAAACCGAAAATTTCACCTTTGACATTCGTTTCTCCTTCCGGGGATGTGACATTCTGTTCGCCGGGAGATACGCTTCCAGTCCGATGGTGCAGCTCGGACGCGGCGATTAGCGCGGTCGAACTGGACATAAGCGTAAATTCAGGTGTAACCTGGGTTACTCTCTGCGACCATGCATTGGAAACAAATGTGGTTGGGGAATACCAGTGGACTGTTCCGGACAGTATAGCGGGAAACCCTCGGCCCATACCGCTGATCGGCCGAAAGGTTTTCTTTCGAGTGACCGGTTACCAGAACAAACTTGCGCGCACGGTCAGCGAACACCCAATCAGTGTTATTGACAAAGAGTCCGCCGCACGTCCCGCCAAAACCCCTCCGCGACCGATCCTAACGCAGGGTATCGAACCGGACAGTCCTTTCTACACAACCGCGGGCCGCCTGATCACGAACGGAAAGAACATCATCACAGCCGCGGGAGTTCTGTTGCCCACGACTACAAAGAAAAGGCGGATTGTCTTGAAATAGCCTTCCCGCGGTGTTTCCGCCCGGGCTCTTCCGTTCACTCGAAACGATGAGTCTGGGGGTTCACACGTTCCCCTCTATTGCAGCTTCGACATTCCGATTTCGCCGACATGCCCGGAAGGACCGGTTTTTTTCGGCAAGCTTTTTGCGGGTATTGAAAAAACCGCATATTTTTCCGCGATTCGGAAAGGAGCCGTGATGAAAAACGGAAGCGACCAGTCTAAAATCAAATTCATCGAGCCCAATGAGCTATACGATCTTATTGAAAGCGAAGGCGCCCCGACCGTTATCGACACGCAACCGGATGTTCACGACTTCATTATGGAACATATCCCGGGTGCGGCATACATGAACGAAAAACTACTGAGATGTTCCTGTAAAGACGGATTGCCCGCCTGCTATGTCCCCGAACAGGTCGTCGAAATACTATTCAGACGAGTCGGCATTCACAACAGCAGACCGGTAGTAGTCTATTCCGGCCCCGGTGCATTCAGCCGACAGGGGGACGGGCTGGAGGCCACAATGGTTGGGTACTCACTGGCGCGATTCGGGCATACGAAAGTCTTTGTGCTCGACGGTGGGATTCAGCGATGGGTTGATGAGGGCTTTCCTCTCACCAAAAGCGTACGAAGAATCGATACCGGCGATTTCACACCAGATATTCGCAGAGACCTGTTTGTTGACTATGAACAGTTCAGGAGCATTCATAACAGGCCGGATGTCCAGGTTCTGGACGTTCGTCCGCCATCCGTCTATGAAGGTCCCGCCATGTGGGAAAAACCCGGGCACATACCGGGGGCGAAAAACATGCCCTGGCGACTGTTTATGGATCGAGATAATGCATATCTTCTGAAAAACAAAGAGGAGATCTCACGGCTTCTCGACGAAGTTGGTGCTGATCCGGGAAAAGAAACGATCGTCTATTGCGGTACCGGGCGCGAGGCTACGAACGCCTTTGTCGTCCTGAAACATGTGATGGGATTTCCGAACGTGAGAATATTCGAAGGCTCATTTACTCAGTGGGTGAGTTATTCAAGGAACCCGACAAAAACCGGTGCCCAGCCCTGAAAGAAAGGGGTGTTGAACCATTCCCGAGCAGTAATAATTCGTGCGCGGGGGTTCATCCGGTCGGGCGATCGGTATCCCCCCACTCGCACATCTCAGATCAGTTCCCCGACACTCAAGGGGGGAATTTATCCGGCACTCAAGGGAAAAGACATCCGATAGAATTTTGGATGCACCTTAACCCTGAAGGGGCGCAACATAAATTGGTTTGCCCGTGGCGCGTAATCGATTCGGCGTGCAAAAACAAATATGTCTCGCCCCTTCAGGGCTGGAGATTGCGTGGCATTGTCCCCCCTGGGCCTTCAGCCCAGGCTGGTATGTGACGCCCCTTCGTGGCTGGTGGCGACGCTTTCGAATAGGGCCTGAAGGGCTCTGACATACCAGCCCAGGCTGAAGGCCTGGGTAGAATTCCGGCAAAACGAACCTTAGCCCTGAAGGGGCGCAACATAAATTGGTCTGCCCGTGGCGCGTAAGGCGACGCTTTCGAAAAGGGCCTGAAGAGCCCCGACATACCAGCCCAGGCTGAAGGCCTG
>CAYFVL010000129.1:0-15796 GCA_964346405.1 uncultured Fibrobacterota bacterium | reverse complement strand
CCGTTTTAGGCTGAAATCGCCGGTTTGCTTCATCAATCCGAGCGAAAACAGGACGTTTCGGACGGACACTTAGTTAGCAGCTCGTCGAAGTGCCCGTTTTCCAGGACTTTTCGGACAGAACCGGTTACGACTCCTTAGTACGTATCGCCGCCGGTTTTGCGCCAGGTTCGACCCCCGTTTATCCCAATGCCGAGGACGAAACGATCTTCGGTGAAATCGAACGCATCGGTGGTTCTTCGGGTGTACTCGGCAACCAGGTCGAGAAGGCCGCCGCCACGGAGAGGAAGCCCGGCGCCGAGGGCAACGGACAATTCCGCATCTCCTTCGGCAGGCAACTGCTGATAGCGGAGCCCGGCTCGGTAGTGGATCGTTTCCCAGTATCTTGGAGCCAGAAGATCCGGAGCGGGAATAAAACGTCCGCCGAATCCCAGGGCAATAGCATTGGCTCGGAGATCGGCGGAGCGGAGCAGTTTGGATTGATACATATCCCAGGATACCACCGATACGTCCGCGGTAGTCAGCCATTTGGGAGAGAATTCGTATGAGGCGCCAAGCGCAACCGCGGGTGGGAGTTGGAGATCTTCTGAGTTTTCCACGGTATCGCCCAGCGTTTTGAAATCTTCTTGGGGGTTCGCATATCGAATCAGTCTGTCTGCGTGAAGTGTCCCTTCAAACGCATACTCGACCGATGCTCCAATCGTCAGCGCGCCAAGCGGAGCCATAACACCCACGCGGATTCCGTGGCCGGAAAACCCGTATCTGGTGCTGTCGAGCGCCGATGCGGTATCCTGGTTGGTGAGGGTAAGCTCGGTCGCGGTTCGGTTGGTCATAACCAACTGGAGTCGCTCATAAGCGATTCCGAGGTGTAGCCAATTGGTAATACTTCGTCCCCAGGCCGCTTGCCAGGAAGTAAGTCCGCCTCTCTGGGCATGCGTTCGTTCCGCACCGAGAGTGGTATCCGTAACCGGCAGCATCTTCTGATAGGAAATGACGTTGTCTGTTTCATTGCTTAGGGAAAACCCGACCGTTCCGGCTATTCCTATCGGAAAGGCGAATCCAATCTGTCGAGGGTGAAACCGCGAAAGAATCTCGGTTTCACCTGAATGATTGAGACGCAGAAGATTGAAAGTCGCCAGGGAGGTCAGAGCCGTTTTGTCGATAGATCCGAGATTCGCCGGGTTGGCCAGGTGAATATGATGGTCGATCATTGCGGCGGTAGCGGCCCCTCCCATATTGAGGGCGGTTGCCGATCCCGGATTGATTGGCAGACCGAGCGGGTAGCGATCGGAGATAATCGATTGTCCGAACGCCGACGCGATTCGCAGGATTACGCACGCAACCACAATTGCGATGTTTATCTGAAATTTCGGCATTCTCTATTCCTTACGCAGCACGGAGACCGTGGAGGTGAATTCAACCGGCGAACCTTCCGCTCCCCACTCGAGGAATCCCGACAGGCGGCCCTGTTCTTTGCGAGGTGATATATGCAGGTACAGAGTATCGGGAGTGTTGACCACGAACCGATTGGGGTCGGTTATTTCCAGCTCGACAGTATCCGGTAAATTTGTGGTCTTGTTCACTGTGAACTCCGCCGAGTTCCACCTTTTGTCCAAAGAGTCGGTCAATGATTTGTTTGAGCTTAGTTTGTACCGGTACAGTATTCGGCCGGTATCCACCAGTGCCGAGGTTCTCAAAAGGACCCGAACCTTCATGGTGTGAATACTTCGGTTTTCGGTAGCGCCGGTTGAGTCTATCAACGCGTTCCAATATGGTTTTGCATCTATCGCGAGGGTAGCTGCACGTCTCGCGGCGGCGAATGCTATTGGGTTTTTCTTTCTCAGGGCTGGATCATCTTCCGTGAAGGACATAGATGACGCCTTGGCCCGAATTGTATCGGAAGCGACTGGCAACTGCGCTCCCGACTTCGTTGATACCCACGGTATCAGAATCGGAGCGCCGTGGGAAACCTGATTTATGTGTGATACGATCGGCAGAGCGGAATCCGAATGTACTCTGATACCCACACGTGACAGCTCTGAGAGATCGGTCTTTGTATAAGAGTAACTATACCATTGTGATGTATCGGTAGTGTTCTTCCAGAGAGTGACCGAATCCCTGTAGACGATTTTGTTTTTCAGGCATGCCCCCGAATCGGGTCCCCCGATGTATTGGGTGTCTATCGGGGCAATAGTAATGGAATCCACGCCAGGCACCCGGTTTACGGTATAATTCTCCACAACGAAGGTGTGAGGTGTCGTAAGTGCGTTTTCGACCATGCATAGATGTATTTTGAGTCGCTCAACGGCCGTATTCGGGATCGAAACTCGAATTTCTCCCCGATTACGACAATTATTGGCCGAGATTGTGTCGGTATAAAGGATGGTGTCCGCGGCCACGGAATCCACTTTCGACGAGATCAGAGAGATTTGGGTGTTATCCGCACAGGGAGAAATCCGTTTGGTCGAATCGATTCCCAAACGAATTTCGAGCCGGTCGAGAGTATCGGTTGGATTTGTGACCAAAACAGCATCCCGAAGCTCATAGGCGTCGAACCAGAGCGTTACGACTCCGTTTCCTCCCTGCCACCGACCGGCAAGAAGGGTGTCTCGCGCGAGGCTGACGACGGAAAGAGTGTCACTTGCTGCATTGAGCACCGAGGCTAATGTGGTCACGCTCGTAACCGTCTCTAAGGGATTCACGAAATCGGGATTGTTGGCTTCAAGGATATCGGCGCCCAGATCTGTCCGGTCGTTGCAGCTCCAGATAAAAAGGCCCGAGACCAGCGGTAGTAAATATCGTGTTTTCATTGATTTAACAATACGTGAGTGATACATAGCAAATTGCCGAGGGAACCGGTTTTCCCGGAATTGGTTTCAAGGAGGCTTTCCGACTGGTTCGGCATGAACCGGTAGCGAGGCCGATCATCGGATGCACGGAATCACGCTAAAATAGCATCAGTCCGTTGCGATGTCAAATACAGCGCGCAAATCGTATTCCCGATGGCTGCCGGGGGAATTCGCTACGGATACTCGTATAATAATGTATTTTAAGACGAACCTTTCTCAGGAGTCGACACGGAATAAAGTCTCCAGAAACCGCGAGGATATCAGGTCGGCTTTCGAGGCGCTTGAGCAGGGGCAAGGCAGGGACGATGGACGAAGAAAGCCGACCTGGTATCAAGCGAGAATGGAGAGGTTATTTAGTGCCTGTCCGAAAACTCCCTGAAACGGACATTGAGTCCCGATAGCATATCGGGAAAATGCCCGTTTCAGCGTCGAATTAGCCGGTTCATCTCGACTCCGCTCGATGAACGGGGGTTTTCGGACAGACACTATTTAGTGAATACTCCTTAATTAAACCACATCATCCTTCCGGCGCACTCCTTCAAACGGATATACGCTCAACAAGCGGTTTTTTTGTGAGGTACTCATGCGGGAAATGACCATTCGGCGTCCGGCCGACTGCCACATACTGGTTTGCGACGATGAACCCACCATCTGTGAGTTTATCAAAGAAGCTCTGGCCGACACGTACCCAAATGTCGAGACATGTTTTACCGCCGGTGAAGCGATTCGGCTGTTGCGGGGAAAAAATTTCGATCTGGTCATTACCGATTTGCGGCTTCCCGACATGTCCGGGATAGAGGTTTTGCGTTTTGCAAAGGAAAAGGACGAACACCTCGAAGTGATCATCATTACAGGATACGGTTCCTTGGAATCGGCGGCCGAAGCGATCAATCTCGGCGTTACTTCGTATCTTTTCAAACCGCTCAATCTCGATGATTTCATTGAGCAAGCCGATAGAGCGGTATCCCGCCGACTTTTCCATTTAAAGAGCAAGATGCTCATGAGCCGTGACTCTACGCTCGGTCCCGAAGTGCAGGACCACGTTCTCGACGTGACCACGTTGTACTATTTTTCGCGCAAGCTGATGTTGTCGCTGGAAATGCCCGAGATCATGAGGATCATTCTCGAGGAAGCGAATTCACGGGTATCCGCTTCTCTAAGTGTCCTCGGCGTACGGTTTCCGTCGTTTTCTCACATATATGCCATGCCGGGCAGCGGTTCGCTTGATCCTGAAAAAGTTCGTGAAAACCTGCTGTCGAAAAGCTCGGCTATCGGGGAAGCAGTCGACCGCGAGGCAATTCGGCGCAAAGAAATACCCGTGACGGTTTTCACCGGACAAAAAGGAGTCGAAGACCATACCTTCGGTACCGTGACGACGTATCCACTCAACATTCTGGGCAACACGGTCGGGTTTCTCAGTATCTTTCTGAGAAAAGGGGTTGAACTCACTCAGTCGAGCGAGCAGTTCCTTTGTGTATTCACTTCCATCGCATCGTCGGTAATCGAACACGGGTATTCGGACATGCAGGCGAAACTGCAGGCGAAAACAGATGGTCTTACCGGAGTCGCGAATCATCGAATGCTGCACGAAACCTTGGAAAGGGAGATCTCCCTGGCCGATCGTAAACGGGACTCATTTTGCCTTGCCCTGCTGGATATCGACGATTTCAAACAGATTAACGATACCTACGGTCATCTGGTCGGCGACGCGGTACTTATAGATCTGACAAAGCGCGTTACCTCCGTTATTCGAAAGGGTGATGTGGTGGCGCGATACGGTGGTGAGGAGTTCGCTTTGATTCTTCACGATACCGATATTTCCGGAGCAGGGATTCTGGCACAACGCATTTGTGACGAAATCTCCGGTTCTCCCTTTTTGTTCTCAAATGCTCAAATCACCTACACCGTCAGTATCGGTCTGGCGGTTTACGACGGGAATTCTCCGACCCGGAGAGATATCCTGATCGGTGCGGCCGATGCGGCACTATACGAATCAAAGAAGACGGGAAAAAACAAGGTTTCTACGGCATAATTATATGGAGAGATTCTCTTACGTTGTAATGCGGGTGTACGGTTTTTTGTTCATGCTTCTACGTGGGCTTTTACCACACATCCTTTCAGTGGGTAAACAGAAAGCCTTACCTCGTCTTAATGAACGGCTCAAGACTCCGTATCTTGAGAAGGATGTTAGAAACGAAACCGTGGTGTGGCTTCATGCGGCGTCGATAGGTGAATCAAAACTGCTGTTTCAGTTCATGGATGTCCTGAGAAACGTCCATCCCGAATACCTGTTTCTTCTTACGGCTACATCGGAAACCGGAGTCGAATACCTTTGTAATCGACGTACGAATTCGGTCTGTGGAACAGGATATTTTCCTTTGGACAATGTAAAGCTCATGCGGACGATGTTGGCCAAGTTCAATGTCTCCCGGGTATGGCTTATGGAAACGGAATTATGGCCTTCACTGCTTTGGGCCTGCCGGGAAGCCGAAGTTCCGGTTGGGATTGCGAATGCGCGTATCGAGGAGCGTTCTTTTCAATGGTATCGACGTTTATCCTTCCTTTTTACTCCCTTATTCAAGCATCTGGGACCGGTTCTCGCCCAGGATGAGGCTTATGCCGAACGTTTTGAGGCTCTGGGGGTGCCCGAGGGGAATATCTCGGTGGCCGGAAATCTGAAAAGCCGTGTGACCGTGCATCGCCCCGCCATTGAAAGCTGGCGGCGCCTGCGGCAAAGCATGCGCATAGATGAGGAGACGACCGTCGTGACATTGGGCTGCGTACATGCCGGAGAAGTTGAGGAAATCCGTCATGCCATCGAAGCGCATCGGGAAAAACCGGGATTGTACAAATGGATTGTGATCCCTCGGCATCTCGGGGAATCGGCAAGATTCATTGACGAACTTGGGAGTCAAACAGTTCACGTGCACGAGACAAAGGTTCCATGCGACTGGCAAGTGTGTCTGGTCGAGAAATACGGAGTCGTGGAGGATATGTATCGAATCGCGGATGTCGCTTTTGTCGGGGGAACCTTCATTCCGGTTGGTGGGCATAATGTCTGGGAAGCAGCACAGTTTGGGATACCGGTTTTTTTCGGGCCTCACTACTACTCACAACGAGTGAGTTGCGAACGACTTCGGCAAGCCAATGTCGGTTTTCCGGTGAAAGACGGTCGTGAACTGTCCGATCGAATCGATTCCGTTCTTCGCAAGGA
Source organism: uncultured Fibrobacterota bacterium (assembly GCA_964346405.1). GTDB lineage: Bacteria > Fibrobacterota > Chitinivibrionia > Chitinivibrionales > CAYFVL01 > CAYFVL01. The sequence goes on along the minus strand of CAYFVL010000129.1, from coordinate 9,736 downwards.
AGCGCGGGCTTTTATCGCGTCCCAATCCGTTTTCATGGAAAAATTGAAAAAAGACTATTCGTCGCTTCGAGAGTTGGTAGCATGAGTAAAACCGAAAAACGGATACGAATTCTGGTGCTGACCGGTGACGACAGTATCGGTCGGGAGAAAGCTCGCGACGAATTCGTGCATGCGATCGAAGAGAACAATGACTCGATCGAAGAACAGCGGTACGACAGTACGCGTGAGGCATTCCCGTCGTTTGTGGAACGCATGATGACTCCGTCGTTGTTCCAGGCGGTGCGGGTTTTCTCGGTTCGTCATGCCCAGAACCTTTCCCAACAGGATTGCGAAAGCCTTTCGTGTGTGGCCGTCATGGACATCCCCGACGTGTATCTGGTTGTGGAGATCGACGACAAAAAGAAAAAGAGTGCCGGAAATGTTCTTTCGGCCCTGGGGATAAAAGGGGGGAGAAGCAAACCTCCGGCGGGAGTGAAATGCCTCGATTTCAATCGCCCGCCCGACTACAAAACACCCGAATGGATTACCGAACTGGTACCTTCGCTGTTCAACCGAACGATTTCAAAAAAGAATGCCGAATATCTGGTGGATCTAGTCGGCCCGGAAATCGATACCCTGTATTCCGAGCTTCAGAAAATAGACATCCATTTGCCGCCGCAAGCAACGATCGAGCGCGAGGCAATTGACGGAATCACCGGTGCAACGCGAACGATGAATGTTTTCGAGTTGGCCCGGGCTCTGGGCAAAGCCGATCTTCCACGCGCGCTTGAGATCGTGGATTCGTTGTATTCGGCTACTTTCTATCCCCCGACTCTTGTTTCTGCGCTGTTTCGTCATTTCTGGGCACTGTTCCGGATTCGCATATATGCCGGGAAGAACCCGAGTCGAATAAAACGATTTCTCGACACGCGTGCTCCTTACAACGAGAAAAATGAGATCGGGCATGAGATCGGTGTGGCCGCCGGACTGCTGCGTCCCAACGATCCGGTCAAAAAAGCATATCCAATCGTAATACTCTCCGGAGTGGTCGACCACGCCAGGACCTACAAAGATCCACAGCTCAAACGTATCCTCCGGTGGCTAAGGGAGTTCGATGTGGGGATTAAAACAGGACGAGTGGCGGGCACCAAAGAGGATGTGCAGATTCTTTGTTTCAAGATCGCACGGGTGAGCGTACTCGAGAATGCAGCGTAGGAGACATGCGATATTTTTTTCGAGTTGAGTACGACGGTGCCCGGTATTCCGGATGGCAGGTGCAGAACGACGCGGTCAGTGTACAGTCGAGGCTCAACGAAGCTTTTAGTACCGTTACCCGCGGGGAGTGCGGCGTTTTTGGCGCGGGCCGCACCGATGCCGGTGTGCACGCGCGTGGGCAGGGGGCTCATGTGGATCTTGTCGGGCACGTTGACGGCACCAGGATTCAGAGAGCCGTAAATGGGGTTTTACCTCGCGATATAGCCGTATACGATTTCCAACCCGTGCCCGAAAGTTTTAACGCTCGGTACTCCGCGGTCCATCGGACATACAAATACTATATAGTAGAGAGAAAATCACCGCTGCATACCACTCGTGCGTGGTGGCCGGGGCGTCGAATCGATTGGGTGCGGGCAAGTGGTTCGCTTCCCGCGCTTTTGGGAACACATGATTTCACCGCATTTTGCGCCTCGGGACACAGCGCCAAAACAATGCGGTGCACGGTAGGTCTGGCGCAACTCGATGAGTGTGACGGAGTCCGAGTCTTTACCATTCGCGCGAACCGTTTTTTGTACAAAATGGTCCGATCACTTGTCGGTACTCTGGTTGGAATCGGCAGTGGAAAGATACAGGACTCGTTGGAAGATATACTACTTCTCAAAGATAGGTCTCGCGTAGGCGAAACGGCCCCTCCTCATGGACTGGTTCTGGAATATGTCGCCTACGAAGACACGGAGAACCCTTTGGATTCGAAGACATGAAATTGCCCGCAATTTTTAAAAACCGAAACGGTGGGGTAGGAACGTACGTACTTTTCCTGCTGGTGGGATTGTTACTCGGTGCTATCCTCGGTGGAGAACTGATGCGTCGGTATCATTCTCCCGGTGTCGCTGGTCGGGATAGTACGCCGAATCCTCCGGTGCGTCCTTTTGTCGAACCCGCATCGGATCCCGGCGACACGGTATCTCAAACCGACGGTGTGAGGGATTCACGGCAGAACGCGATTGTCGCTGCTACCCGGGAGGCGGCACCCAGCGTAGTCGGGATCGTGGTTACGGCCCAGAAGTACGTCGGAGAATCTTATTATTACGAGGATTTTTTCGATCTCTTCTACGGCCCCCGTCCCGCGCCTCGGTACAAAGAAGTGAAAGGGATGGGATCAGGTGTTATTATAAGCAAGGATGGTCTGATCCTTACCAACAACCACGTTGTCCAGGGAGCGGGGAAGCTGGTTGTCAACTTTTCGGACGGACGACAGATACCCGGAACCGTTATCGGGCAGGATCCACAGGCGGATCTTGCGCTGATTCGGGTTGATGCCGATAATCTGAAAGCGGCAAAGCTCGGTAGTTCCGACGACATTGTAATCGGGGAGTGGGTGCTTGCAATCGGCAATCCGTTTCTCTATATATTCGATCCCAATCCGACGGTGACCGTCGGGGTGGTCAGCGCTTTGAACAGAAATTTTATGCCGGTTGAGGATGTGTACTATCAGGACATGATTCAGACGGATGCCGCGATCAATCCCGGCAATTCCGGTGGACCGTTGGTAAATGCAGTCGGAGAGGTGATCGGGATCAATTCGTTTATCTACACCGACAACAAACAGAACAAGGGATGGATCGGTATCGGCTTTGCCATTCCAATCGAACGGGCAAAGAAGGTGGTCGACGAACTGCTTGAACATGGACGACGTCGTCCGGTGTGGACCGGAATCAGTGTTCAGGACCTGGATCGCAGCACGGCTTTGGCAAAGGGCTACGACAAGCTGGACGGGGTTATCGTCACCGACGTTCTCGAAGGAAGTCCCGGGGATGAAGCCGGCATTCGTGTCGGAGACATCATCGTACGGATGGGGAATCGCCGTATTCACAGTCATTCCGATATCGAGGGCATTTTTCTGAACTACTTTGTCGGCGATCAGATAGGCATGGAAATCGTCCGGAATAAGAGGAAATTATCGATATCTCTGGATCTTGAGGAATATCCGACCTCTTTTGATTAGTGTGCCGTTCGAAATGGTTTTCGGGTTTTGCGCGGAATTTGTATATTGTAGTTTCTGTGCCGCGGAGAATTATGTAACCCCGTGTCTTTTTCTGAGCGGGACTGCACACTGATTCCGTGAAGCGGAACACAAATTTCTTAAATTCAGCAATTTTGCGAGGGCAATGGCACATGGCTGTCGGTTTTAAAGAAAGAAATGTCTGGACCTTGATACTGGTTGTGATCGTGGGTATCCTTATCGGATCGTATCTCAACTCATTTCTCCGTTCGGTTATCCCCGGAGAGAACAATGTCGTAAAAATGTTTTTCACGACAAACGTGACTTTCGGAGTAGGGGATTTCGGGAGTGGACAAGGTGTCGCAGTTGGGTTTGAGGACCCGGGCGGTGGTGGAGGGAGCGGCACATTGAGTCCTTTGATTATCGATCTTAGTGCCGTGAAGTTTCTTCTTGGATTCCAGATCCGTCTCAGCTTACTCAGCATTGTAGGACTTGCCTTGAGTCTGTACTTTTTCAGATGGTATCGCTGATGTCCTGCTGATCAGTTCATTCCGGATGACCGGAAAAATTCATTGAAAAGGTGAATGCAATGGCGTTTTTCGACGAACCGCTGAAGGCGGTCGCCGCGAAAGTGAAGGACGGTTCACTGAGCAGTCTCGATCTCGTAGAGAAAGCACTGGCTCGAGTCGCTGAGAAAGACGGGAGTATTCAGGCATTTGTTTCCGTGCAGTCGGAACGAGCCCGCGAACATGCCTCGGCGATAGACAACCTGTCCACGGAAGTAAAATCTTCGCTACCTTTGGCCGGTATACCTGTCGCACTGAAAGACAATATCTGTACTCTGGACGTTCCGACGACCTGTTCCTCGAAGATGCTTCGGAATTTCGTGCCGCCGTACAATGCCACTGTAGCCGCAGCGCTTGAGTCCGCGGGGGCTGTAATTATCGGCAAGACCAATCTCGATGAATTCGCCATGGGATCGAGTACCGAGACTTCGGCGATGCAAACTACGCGAAACCCTCATGACCTGGAAAGAATTCCGGGAGGGTCGAGCGGGGGAAGCTCGGCGGCGGTTGCGGCGGAAATGGTTCCGGCCGCTCTTGGCTCCGATACCGGAGGGTCAATACGTCAGCCGTGCAGTCACTGCGGAGTCCCCGGGTTGAAACCGACCTATGGACGGGTTTCCCGGTACGGATTGGTGGCGTTTGCTTCATCTCTCGATCAGATCGGACCCATAGCCGCCGATGTTCGCGACCTGGGTACACTTCTGCAGGTTATTTCAAAATCGGATCCTCGTGATTCGACAAATGCCCGGCGTCCTTTCCAGGATGACGATTCATTATACGACGGCAACATTGAGGGAATGCGTCTGGGGCTTCCAAAGGAGTATTTCGGAGAGGGACTTTCCGAACCGGTGCGGACAGCGATCGAGAATCTGTCGGTCTCTCTGGAAAAGGAAGGCGCGGTTCTTACCGAAGTATCCATGCCGAATGTGAAATACGCAATCGCGACCTATTACATCATTTGTACGGCGGAAGCATCGTCGAACCTCGCACGATATGACGGCGTTAAATACGGGCATCGTCATGAAGGATCTTCGGATTTGACGGAAATGTACCGTATGACTCGCGAAGAGGGATTTGGGGCCGAGGTAAAACGTCGGATAATGCTGGGGACCTATGTTCTAAGTTCGGGCTACTATGACGCGTACTATCTCAAAGGTGCCAAGGTACGCACTCTCATTGCGCAAGACTTTGATTCGGTGTTTGAATCGTGCGATGCAGTCCTTTCGCCGGTCACGCCAACTCCCGCGTTTGCGGTTGGTGAAAAATGTGATGATCCGCTACAGATGTATCTGACCGACATTTATACGGTTTCGGCCAACCTCGCCGGTATTCCAGGCATCAGCGTGCCCTGTGGTGCGCACGAAGGGCTTCCGATCGGGGCGCAATTCATGGCGCCCAAATGGCGTGAGGATATATTGCTCAAACTTGGATACGCTACTCAACAACTCGTGCGGTGATCATATGAGATTCGCACAAGCGGCTGCAACGGTTCTTTTTCTGGTATCGAGCGGGTGTCTCTCCCCAAGTGTCAGGTACAGCCGAACGCCGATTCGTGTCGAATCCACTCCCAAAGGCGAAAAACGGGTCCTTGTCCCTTCCGACTGGGACTATCGTGATTCCTACCGAATTCCGATTGAAAAGCTCAGGAAGACCATAGAATCATATCTGGGAACTCCCTATCGCTGGGCGGGCACCACCCGTAGCGGCATGGATTGCTCCGGTTTTGTGCAGACCGTTTTTTGGGAAGCATGCCGGGCCGACCTTCCGCGCTCGTCTCGGGGCATGAGCACCCTCGGGAAGCGGGTCTCACAAACCAATGCCCGAACGGGGGATCTCGTCTTCTTCAGAGGGGGGCTGTTCAACCGTATCAATCATGTAGGGATATATCTGGGAGACGGACGGTTTGCACACGCAAGCTCCAAAAAGGGGGTTACCGTAAGCCATCTTGAGAACCAATACTTTCGTGAACATCTGGCCGCCATCCGAAGGATTCTCTAGCCCAGGTTTCGCAACCAACTCACGGTCCCGCATTTCAGATTCACGCCATGCGGGAGGAGGGCGATTTCTTCGAAGTGCTGAGTTTCCGGACAGGCATTCACTCCATTACCGAATCGACCGTATCGATGGCCGATTCGGCGATTACATGATACCGCACACCTTTTCCGGCCGAGTCATACCATGAGTAGGTAGAAATCATCGGGGGCACAAGGTCGAGAAGGCAGACGCCCGTATCATCCTTTGGCACCCGAAGCACATAGCACGGCTCCTCCGGTAGATTTCGGACGGTATAAGCAAAAACACCCCGGCCGTTCGGCGGGAAGATTTCGAGTTCGGTCAGCCCCTCCATATCGAGGTGTTGATTGTACCGAAGCTCAACGGCGTCAATTCGAATAGCGCCGGTCGAGTCGGGGAAGGTGGCCCCGAGTCGGACGGCTGCCGGCGAACGGAGTTCCATCGAAATGTCCGCCCAGCAGTAGGGGAGAAGAGGTTCGGGTGAACCGGTATTGCGTATCGGGAAAACATTCAGGCCCGACGCGTTTTTTGAGTAGGCAATAAGGCGAAACGACGCCTCGGGGCGGTCGTAGACCGCGTGTGGGCAGGCAATTGTGGTGCTGACTTCGGGATCGAGCGTGGATAGAACAATGCGGTTTTCCGTTTTTGGCGTTGTAGAGAACTCCCGGTATCTTCGGATCGCCGGAAAACTCGTGATTTCGGTATCGGCGGCCGACGGCTGCGGGCATATCGCCATTTGGAGCGGTTTGGTATCGGAGCCAAGAATGAGGACATATGGCCGAGTATCGGTATTCGGGTTCTCACGGAACTGGAACAATCCCTCCGTAGAGTCCCACCACCAGCCTGAAGACGCTTGAACATAGGCGAGAACACGGTCCTCGTGATCAACAAAACCGTCCTGGTTCAGGTCATCTACGATTAGAGGCACCGAGGAGAAACCTTCGGGGGCGGATGAATCGGGCTTTTGCCCGGAGTCGAAGGCAAATTGAGGTGCTGCATAGAGTGAGATCGCATCGGCGGAAAGTTCTTCGCCGTGCTCGCCAAGCATACGGTCAATCGGTAATCGCACCAGATGGGAGGTGTGGACATGGGAGCCTTCGGAAGGGGTGCGGGTACCGACCGAGAAATCAAGAAGTGTTTTTTTTGAGAGTGAGTGGCTCGTGTAGTCGGTTATTTGATTTGTATCGTGAGGAAAAAGAGACTCACTATTCAGGACGGTTGCCTCGAGCATCGATCGGTCGAGTAGGGAATGGACCGATTTTTTGGTGGTCGGCCGGGGATAGGAAATGCGAAATGAGACACTTCGCACAATTGTGATTCGTCCGGTTTCATTATCGACGGATACCGGTGAAAGAGTGTATACGGCCGTGCGTACGTCCCGGATCGTCTCATATTTCGGTGTGCCCAGCCACCCGGCGGGAGCGGAAACAACCGGCGTGTCCCCACGGGACGCTAAGGTAGTGACCGTCGGGAAAGACTCCAGTGCAAATGTATCTTTTTCAAGGGAGAGCACGGAGATTTCGGGATCCCCGGTTCCAGGTACTGCAATTCTGAACGAGAATGAGGGAAGTACCCGGCCGGCGGAGTCCAGGACATGGCCGTCGGCACCCGAAGCGAGAAACATATGTTGCCTGGATGAGCACTGCGGGGGAGTCTGTCCGGGCCGAGCGTCGGTGGTAAATCGGATTTCCACTTTCTCACGGTCGACGGAGAGAATACTGAATCGGGCCGTTCCCGGCGTTGATATCAGAAAAATAAGGAAAATGGTCGGTATGTATCGCATGAAATCTCCGTCACGGTGAGATTGGTATGGTCGAAAGACATGGTATGCATCCGTACGCCTTTTTTAAAGAATACGCACAGACACAGTTGCCGAGTGACCGGCCCGGAAATTCTCCTTCCGGCATTACTCTATAGTAATATGGTATGCGAGACCCCGTCGACGCCAGTATGGCATCAAACATAATGGATTTGTGAACCATATTCCCGGTTTCGCAGTCGGAATCGCAGGCACAGCTCGTGCTCCTCCCGCCTGGCGGGACGGTACGGGATCGGTGAACGGGGATTTTCGGGACAGCTACTATATCAGAATGTCCTGGAGAGCGACGGATTGCTCAACCAGGTCGGCCATATCGGAAGATTCACCTTTCCCAACACTTACCAGAAAAGACATTATGCTCAGGTTTGCGCGTAAGCGGAACATACCGACATCCCAGAGAAAGTCAACCTGTGGCGGCCCCGGGCATGCTGAAAGGTAATCGGCAATGAAGTCGTTGTCTCGAAACAGGATCTTGTCCTGCGTGTGGTATTTGAGTTGATAGAATGTCTGACTGATAAAGTAGCCCACGTCAAAGGCAGGATTCATCATGAGGGAATTGGCGAAGTCAACCACGCAGACATACGAAGGCTCCGGGAGACACTCGTCGGGGCTGCCGATAATGATGTTCGCGGGCTGATAATCACCGTGATTCAATACCATTGTCGCCGTCGCACTTCGATATTGTTCCTCTTCAAATTCTCGTACAAGCCGGATGATTGATTCGATCGTCACTCGATACCGGGAGTTCGAGTTGATGATTTTTTCACGATATCTGTTCAGTCGGTACAGCTCCTTTTGGCACGACTGAGTCGTATCAAATGCATTGAGTCGCCGGCTGTGGAGGTTTGCCAGCCAATGTGCGCTCATCCTGATCGCGTTTCGCGAAGCTTTTTCAGTTCGGAATCGCAAGCTCTCGAGCAGGGTTTCGCCTTTTACATCGCTTTCCATGTAGATACCGGAGTCAAAATCACGTTCCAGGATTTGAGGCACACGAAATTTCCCCTCGGAAAATCCATTCACCCACAAGAGATCCGAAATCCGGTATTCTTCCAAAATCAGTGAGGCCTCGGTCGAAGACCGTGCCCTGCGAACCAGCAAACGGTTTGGACTATCGGATGTGTCGGTCCCGATTGAGAATCTTGTGGGTGAGGAATTCCGTCCGATCTGGACGTGTTCCTTGAATTTCGGATGGCACCTTCGGTTCCGGATTTCCTCGGCAAGCTGCGTCACGGTGTACGCCGGATGAAGCATCACTGTCGGGCACAGCCCCACTTCACGTGCGCGATGAGCGTCACTACCCGCGACGGCGGGAAACCGAAGGCGGTGCCAGGCGATCAGGGCTTCGTAGTTTTCACGTGCCGTGTGGTTCTTGTTGAAGATTTCGACGGCATCCAGGACTGGAGATGTGAGGCGCTCCCGGGAAGGAGTTGCTTTTTTGCGCCAGGGATGTGCCCACACCAGTGCCGCCTGTGGGTATTTATGTCTGATTTCTTCGACCGATATGCCGTCACGAATTGATTTAGGGGCCCCATATACTAGAATATGCCCGAATTCGGTAGAAACCTCCTGGCCGGACAGGACCACAAAGCCGGGATCAACTTCGGCAACTTTCTTCAACTCCTCCAATTGCTCGTCTTCCCAGAGGTACTCATGTTCGGTTATGACAAGACCATCGAGACGCATCGCGACCGCACGTATCAGGCAGTCCACCGGGTCGGCTTTGCTGCATCTGGAGTAGCGAGAGGTATGGCAGTGCATTTCAAACAGCATAACCGTCTTCCTTCTCTGAAAACGTGTATCTCTCCGGCGATGAATTGCCTGCACGCAAGTGGCGTACCAAGTGCAGGCTTCTGCCGGATGGATCACGCGGCAGAGCCCAGTCCATGGTGTATATTTCATCCTCGATTCCCCGGGTTTTCAATATCCTCGGACCCCTCTCGTTTCCGCTTGCGACTATCGGGTACAACCGGGAAACGTTACAGATGCTCAGTCCGAAAATCCCCTGAAAACAGATGCGGTGGGTGTTGATGCATCGGTATTCAGATCGGAATCGCCGGTACGCTTCGTTGCCAAAAATCCGACCCGATCTTTGCGATTTCTGGAAACTTTGTTCTGTAGCGACTCTTAACCCAGGTTTCGCAA
>CAYFVL010000128.1:0-15866 GCA_964346405.1 uncultured Fibrobacterota bacterium | reverse complement strand
GCGGTGCGGAACCAGCCTTAACCCAAGTTTCGCAACCAACTCACGGCATTCTGCGTAAACTGCTGCTCGCTCTCGACTGCGAAACCTGGGCTAATTGACAGTTGATACCCCATGATGACATGTGCGCTTGTTCAAACGGCGGCACGAACGCCTGTTCGTGCCGCTTTCGAGAGGTCGAGGCTCCCACGAAATGCCTCTTCCGGGACTCTGCCGACAACCAATTTCCGAAAGTGACGGCTACCGATCCGAAGCGGGCAGAGCGGAGTAGTAGTGCATCAGAAGATCTCCCGCCGCATCGAGAGTCTCTCCAAATGTGATAACGCCTTCACGGTGCCCTCCCATTACGGCAATTCTTTTATTCGGCAAGTCCGATGCTCCATAAAGGCGTGCCATTTCTCCGGCCATTGCGGGAGTGCCGTACGCCACTGAAGATCGGGTTGAAGGGACCTGATTGAGGAGTCCTTTCCACAATGCCTCATGATGAACATGAATCACGGCACGAATGCCGGCATCCAGAAGGTACAGACTTCCGTGGGTCATGGATTCCGAAGAAGCGCGAATTGGCCCGCGACAGGTCAGGTGATTCTGGGGGATATCAAATTCCGTAACCTCCGTATAGTGTTCGTCCGAGAGTGATTGCAGAGAGCCGGTTGCGGTGCCGGTTATCACGAACCGATTACCACCCCCGCTTCTGAGGCTAAGATTTCCATACCCTGTCCCATCCGGATATGCGCCCACCAGTTTCAGGTCATAGAGTTTGTCACGCCACCGATTCAACTGATGGATAACCGATGGGTCCGGTGAAGGACCGGGTTCAAAATCGCAGTGAAACTTTACGTACCCTTCATCTCGACCATTCTGGTTCATTTTTCCAGTCCCTCTCTCATGCTGCGCTTCGATTTCGTGGCCGGTCTCTTTCGATACGGAATCGGCAGTGAACCAATTATCACCGCAAAAACGAATTCATGAAGCGAAACCCGCCGATTCCAATATACGTTCGACTCACTGGGCCGCGAAACCGATGTATTTTACAGCCATGGCACAGAAATCTCGAGTCGCTCTGGTACGTTGCGGTACTTATGAATACACGTTGGTCCGTGAAGCGGTGAAGACCGGCATCGACCTCCTTGGCGGCATCGAACGGTTTTTGCCGGATTCCGGAACAGTTCTGCTCAAGCCAAACGGTCTCATGGGCAGACCTCCGGAACAACACGCAACAACAAACCCCGCGGTTTTTCGCGCGGTTGCGGAGCTATTCGGAAAGGCCGGGGCAAAACTGAGCTACGGAGATTCACCGGGTGGACTGTTCGGCGTGGCGCCACACATGAAACGATCCGGGTTCGATAATGTCGCACGATTCCTGAACATTCCTTTAGCCGATTTCGATCACGGAACTGAAAAACCTCACCCGACCGGACGAGTCGCCAAAAAGCTGTTGATTGCCGACGGGGTTCTCGAGGCCGACAGTGTCGTCAGTCTCCCGAAGTTAAAAACGCACGGATTCACCCGGTTGACTGGAGCCGTTAAAAACCAATTTGGGTGTATCCCAGGACCTACAAAAGGTGAATATCATGCCAGATACTCGGATATTGGCGATTTCGCCCGGCTTATCGCCGATGTCACAAGCCTGATCCGTCCCCGACTTTACATTATGGACGCGATTACAGCTATGGAAGGAAACGGTCCGCAGAGCGGGGATCCCAAACAAATGTCCGTCCTGCTTTTCTCGACCGATCCGGTTGCAATGGATTCGGTTGCCTGTGAACTCGTCGGGCTGGATACCCGGTATGTGCCCACCATAAAGGCCGCTGAAGAAGCCGGGCTGGGTACGTCGGCACCGGGGTCGATCGAGATCCGCGGCAAATCAATTGAATCGATGAGGGACATCTCTTTCCGGGTCGAGCGCAGACCTCCCGATATTCTCCCGAGTGGATTCCTCAGCAGCTTTCTTCGGACACAAACCATACCTCGCCCCGTAATGGATCCGTCAAAATGCACCCGTTGCGGCACCTGTGTGCGATCCTGCCCGGTCTCTCCCAAAGCGGTCGACTGGTCCAACGGTAACCACAAGAAACCTCCGGTCTACGCCTATGAACGGTGCATTCGCTGCTATTGTTGTCAGGAGATGTGCCCCGAACGTGCGATTCACATCAAACGGCCTTTCCTCGTTCGTTTGACTCCGGCCGCGATGTACATCATGCTGGCGGTTCATAACATTTTCCACAGGAAAAAAGCCGGACAATGATTGCTCTGCCCCGTTTTCCAGATCCACCGCGCAAAAACGACGCACTGTTTCTGTTTGGCGCCTGTCATGAACTACCTTATGCCTTTACGTACCTGCAGGAAGAAACAGAGGTCGTGCACGGTCCGGCATGCAAACCGGAAAAAGAAGTTTGTCTCGATATCTGTCGTCGGGACGGCGTACCGGTGCATGCTCGTCGGGGAGGTGGGGGAACCGTTGTATTGTCTCGAGGCATGATCATTACCGTTATCGTGGGGCGCCGAAGATCAGACGAGGGAATAAAAGATGTGTACCATCGGATACATAGTCCGATGCTGAGCCTTCTTGCTTGTCATTTTGATATTCACGGCCGGGAGAGCGGTATCAGCGATCTGTCCATTGGAGAGAAGAAAATCATGGGAAGTTCGTTGTATTTGCAGTCAAGTTCGAGGATGTTTTTTTATCAGTCGTCACTGATGGTTGATTCGGACGTGACGCTCATATGCCGGTATCTGCGACATCCGCCCAAGGAACCGGAGTACCGCCGGGCTCGCCCTCACGAGGAATTCTGTACGACACTCAAGCTGGAGGGGTTTGCGGAGAAAATCGAGCGTATTCAAACCCTCTTCTCATCCGAACTGATCGACATCCTGAGAAATGAGGAGCGTACGTTTTAGTTAGCCCAAGTTTCGCAGCCGGGTCAAGGAGGTATCTGAAAGGGATGCGGGAAAACCATCAGGTGTGTTTGCCGAATGAATTTCAACCGGCAGTGTCCTCCTCGAAAACCTTTCCAACCGCTTTCAGAAGGTCCGATTCCCTGAACGGTTTCTGGAGAAAGTCTGTTACTCCCGAGGAAACCAGGTGTTGGGTTTTGTTGGTGAAATCATACCCGGTAGAAAGGATGACTCGCAGCTCGGGATCGATACGACGAATCTCGCGTATGCAATCGACTCCGCTCATACGAGGCATAATCATATCAATTATCGCGACATCCACTTTTTTGTGATGTTTCTGGAAGTATTCAACGGCCTCCAGACCATCGCTGCATTCGGTGACGGTGTACCCGCTGTCGGTCAGCAGCTCCCTGCAAAACCCCCGAATGATCTCTTCGTCGTCGACCACCAGGACATGTCCCTTGCCAACTATCATGCCGCGCGTTTCAATTCCTTTTTCAGGGGCATGCTGATCCGATTCACGTAACAGCGGGAGGTGCACCTGGAACGCCGTTCCACGGCCGGGCTCACTCTTGACGTTAATATACCCGCTGTGACTTTTTACGCATCCATAGACGCTCGCCAGGCCCAGTCCGGTTCCTTTCCCCACGTCTTTGGTAGTGAAAAAAGGCTCGTAGATGTGAGAAAGCGTCTGCGGATTCATCCCCACGCCGGTATCGCCGACCGAGACGACAAGATACTCTCCGGGCTTCAGGTGCAGATCATAGCGATCGGCGTCGCCTGCCTGAAGAGATTCAATCCGGGTAGAAAATGTCAATACACCACCCTCGGGCATGGCATCACGGGCATTGAGCGCCAGATTGAGGAAGGCATTCTGTATCTGCCCGGGGTCTCCGCTCACGGTCGAGGGAGACGCCTGACAGTTTTGTTCGATGCGGATTTTTTTGTCAAGAGTATGCTCGAGAATGGAGATCACTTCTTCGATAGACTCGTGAACGTCGACGATCACCACCTGATACTTGCCTTTGCGGGCAAAGGCAAGTAATTTGTTCACCAGATCCGATGCACGTTCCGATGCATAGAGAATTGTATCCACGAAAGTAGCGACCTTCTGCGGATCCTTTGCCGCCCAGCGCTTGATAAGATTGGCATACCCGGTTATTCCGGCCAGCATATTGTTAAAATCGTGTGCTATGCCTCCCGCCAGTTGTCCAAGTGCATCCATTTTCTGCGAGTGATGGAGCATATCTTCAAGTCGTTGTTTTTCCTCGAGTTGGGAGATCTGGGCCGAAAATTTGAGAACCAGGGCACACTGAGTTGAGAAAATCCCATATATGTCAAACGATTCCGTTTTGGTGGTTCGAAAGAACACAATCGCTCCCAGCACCTGATCGTCAAGCACAATCGGATATCCGATCACCTGGCGGATTCTTGCCGAACGGTCCAGTTCGGTCGCTTCTCCCGGATCGAGTTCTCCTTTGAAGAAATCCCGGATTCCCCCACAGGTATGCGGTTGTCTGTCGATCTTCAGCATTTCGAGAATACTTCCGGGCCGCAATCTGTATCGCTTGCCGATTTTTAAAGGAAGCTGCGAATAGGCGCCATCCGATCCCGGAGCCGAGGAGTGGGACAAGGCTCGAATTCGATAGTTTGCCCCGTCTTCTTCGAAAACCATCATGCATACATACACCGAATCCGAAACTTCCTGGGAATAGTCACAAATACTACGACAGATAATCTCTTCGTCGTATTTGCCGACCAGACCGCGAAGGCTTTCGCCCATGATTTTCAGTTTTCGATGCTCCTCGAGAACACGACGAATCGAGAAAGAGTTGCCGTGCCGATAGATTACCAGAAAGGAGATGAAGCTGAATGGGAATACACTGAGAGCGCCAAGGCGAGGAAGGCCCCGAAATCCGACCGCCCGAGGAGCGAAATTGGCCGCCAGAATAAACATTAGACTAAGAAGTCCCACCGTGGCCAGAGCGAATGCCTCGAAACGGCGGTCTCTTCGAGCAAAGCCCATCAGGAAGACCCCGCCTCCACCTACCGCGACAACCAGCAGAAATACGAACACGACCATACCGGGTCCGGGGGCATAATGGTAATCAAAGGCCCCACGGGTAAAATCGGAATACAGGAAGTCCGGTATCCAGAGTGCCACAATATAGATCAGCCCTGTGACAATGCCGAGACTGATATTCGTTGCGCGGACATATGGAAATGTTCGTTTGTTATCCGCCGCGCTATTGTAGATATTCGTGAACAGATTTGCCGAAGTCACCAACACAAGAAGAAACATCGGGGAAAGGGCTACGGCCATGAATTCCAGGCTCCGTTCCCCGACGAACGGATGAAAGGCCACCAAAACACTGTCCTTGAGTGCCCATATCAGGATGGAAAAGAGAAAAGGGGCAAAGGCGCCCGCAATTCGGGAGTAACGTATTCTATCGGCTAAGAGCACTATAAACGCGAAACAGTAGAAAGCGGTGAACCCCGCGGCAAAATGGTAGAAATTGGTCAGAAGGAGTGCATTCATGTTGACAGACCCGCGATCGTTCCGCCCGAAGACTCCAATGTCCCGGGGTGTCTTACTGAAAATATTCAATGGCGCCAATGGGCGACCACCTTGTGCTTTCCATTCCATACAATCGGAGTGCGGATAGCCGGAAAGTGCTTCGGAGTGATGGTCGGAACTATTTTAACACAAATCAGGCTTTTTGTCGAGTCCTGGTTAACCCAACGCCTGCATCCCACAGCACTTTTTGTACTTCTTACCGCTCCCACAGGGGCACGGCTCATTACGCCCCACCGGCCCAGCCGGAGCCGGAGCCGGAGCCGCCGGTCTCTGTCGAGAAGCAGCCTCCTGAGCCGCATGAAGGGCTCGTTCTTTTTTGATCACGTCGGCCAATTTGCGCAATCCGGGGAGGGTATGTTCAAAGAACTCTTTGTGCCCTTCACACAGGACACTCAACGTCTTTGCCGACGAGGCCGGAGTGAGGAGACGGTGTTTGAGGCAATCCCCCGCACAATATGCGACATACTCGCAATTGTCACATGCTTCCACCCACTGTCGTTTCTGTCGCCCGAATGCATGGTACTCCGAAGACTTTAGCGCCTCGTCCCAGTTGTTTTCCATTACATTTCCGATACGCAGATCCCGCCGCACAAAAAAATCGCACGGATAAATATCCCCGTTATGTTCGACAACAAAATACTGGCAACAGTTGTATCCCATGTGGCAGATATTGCGTATCCCGTCGACCTGATACGAAAGAAGAGAATCGAAATACCGGATAGAGACCTTCCGGGTGTCGCTTTGATACCACTCATCGTACAAACCGCAAAGAAATCCGCCCCACTCTTCTCCATTGATCGAAAACGGCAGCACATTTCCTTTTTCGTCAAACTCAACGCAGGGAATGTACTGATGATAGAAAAAACCCAGATCCACCAGATAACGGTAGACTTCCTTTACCCGATGCACATTGGCTTGACTTACCAGTACAAGAATATTGAATTCGGCGCCATGACGTTTACAAGCCTCGATACCCCGCAATACATCCGCGTGAGACCCCCGTCCAGCGGCATTGTTCCGGTATCTGTCATGTATTTCGGCGGGACCGTCCAGAGAAATCCCGAGCAGATAATGATATTTGGCAAAGTGCTTCGCAAAATCGTCGTCTATTAGAGTTGCGTTCGTCTGAAGACCGTTGGCGACAAACGACCCGGGACGGCCGTGCTTCTTCTGTAGCTCTATCACTTTTTCAAAGAACGGAAGCCCCATGAGTGTCGGTTCTCCGCCCTGCCACCCGAATGCATATTGAGGCTGATTGGTCGCCATATACGACGAAACCATCGTCTCGAGCGCCTCTTCACTCATACGGTGGACCGTGCTCTCGGGATACAATTCACATCGATCCAGATAAAAGCAATATTCGCATCGAAGATTGCAGTCGGCCGAAGCAGGTTTAATCAATAGGGAAAACGGTTCGTTCATAGGTTCCAAGTTCTGGTTTTAAGGTTCGGGGTTCCAGGCGGGATGTCCCCACTAGTACATTTTTTATGGCCCTGCGTAGAGAGTTTAGCCCAAGTTTCGCAGTCGAGAAGCGCCGTAAGCTTACGCGATTCACTCACTCAGAACCGTCGGGTTTCGATTTAAATAATATAATGAATACGAAGCCGGTGCGCAGATTAGCGTCGTCGAGTTGTATTTTGGAGACGGAGCGAATTCAACCATGAAAAAACTGCTGGTGGCACCGTTGGACTGGGGTTTAGGACACGCGACCCGGTGTATTCCGATTGTCCGAAAATTGATCGATTCGGGACATGAAGTACATCTGGCCGGGGACGGTCCGCATATAGACCTTTTAAGGTCCGAATTCCACGGGATCAGAACGGTCCCTCTGATAAACTACAAAATCACCTACTCTTCGAGTCGACTGGGCACTTTTGCGAAATTTCCCTGGATGCTGGGACGCGTGTTCAAGTGTGCGGCCGAAGAGCACCGCCGGGTGGAATACCTCGTGGAGCAACATGGATACGACGGAATAGTCTCCGACCAGCGTTTCGGATGTCGGTCTGCACGGGTGCCCTCGGTCTACTTGACTCACCAGTTACGCCTCAAAATGCCGCCCGGATTCGGCCCCCTGGAACCGATTATTTCCTACGGTCTCCGTTGGGCCGCCTCACAATACACCGAAATCTGGATCCCCGATTATCCGGGGGAAGACAATCTTACCGGTGAACTCTCACACCGCGCCCCACTTCCAAAGCGGCGTCGGTATATAGGTCCCTTGTCTCGATTCGGCTCGATGAAAAAAAACGGCCGCAACCCCCCGGACCTTCTGGTCGTCCTTTCCGGTCCGGAGCCACAGCGAACCATTTTCGAGAAAACAATCCGAAAGCAACTGCGGAATTTCCCGGGCGACTCCGTAGTCCTCCTGGGGCGTCCCGACACGAATTTTGTACCGGAATCCGAAAGCAATGTTCGCATCATTCCGCACCTGCCTACCGGTGAACTCGGCAAACTACTGCAGAGCAGTAAGTCTGTGGTCTGTCGCGGAGGATATACTACCATAATGGAACTCGTCTCTTCGGGTAGAAAAGCGGTCCTGGTACCGACCCCGGGGCAAACGGAACAGGAATACCTCTGCCGTCGGCTTGCGGCTCAACAACGGTTCGTTTGCCGGTCTCAGAAGAGTTTCAATCTTTCCGAAGCTCTCAGCGCCCTTTCCAGAATCCCCACGCCCAGGAGTCCCATTATGGCTACCGACCTGCTCTCCCCCGCGGTTGATGCTATATTTGGGACATCGGAATAAATCAATAGTTTGAATTGCTGACGTGTTGCTTTTTGTATTCGGATTTCGATTGCTCAGGGGTAATAATGACCGCCGTCCCAACTCAAAACCCGAAAAATGCGCCCGAGATACCTACGCCCGGCGCAATCCTGGTGCAGACGGATACCGAACAGTCGTCGCTACCTCCTTCTCGGCATCAATACTTTCGCTCTATCGACGGACTGCGCCTTCTGGCCGCGGTCGGGGTTGTGCTCTTCCATTATGAGAAGATCGGCGGGTTTTCCGATCTTCACGGAAGCCCGGGGTGGTTTTTTCAAATCATTAAAGGACCGGCATTCCACGCGACTCTTTTCTTCATTCTGGCGGGATTCATTTTCACCATCAAATTCGGGCCGTCCCTCCAAGACCTTTCTTTGTCGAAATTCCTCAAAAGCCGGCTTCGAGACCTGTATCCGCTTCACGCGATAACGACAATCGCCATGATACCTCTAGCGGTGCAACCGCTCATTCGAGCGGAAGAACCGTGGGCTGGGACCCTGGTACGGTCCCTTGTGGTTCACCTTGGTCTTCTCTATGCCTTTCTACCATTCGAAACCTTCGCTTTGAATCGACCGTCGTGGGCACTTTCCGCATTCTTCTTCTGTTACCTGCTGCTCCCACCAACACTTGCTCTCGCGAACAGGTTACATCGAAAGCGGACCGTACTTGTCGCTATGGGTTTATGCCTGGCTCCGATAGCAGCCTGGGGAGGACTATTTGCTCTTCTCGGAACTCCGATGCATCTTTCACAGTTCTTCCATACCTTTCCCCCCGTTCGTTTCTTCGAATTTGCCGAAGGGGTACTTATGGGTAGACTGTTTCAATTGCGAAAGCGGACAAAAGTCGAATCCCCCCGCCTTCGGGCACTCGAAACCGACTTGCTGATCATTTCAGTTCTGGTTCTCATTTTCCTGAACACCGGATCACTGTTTCGAGGTACGACGACAGGCTGGTGGTTCTCGTATCATCTCTATGCCGTGCCGCTTTTCATGCTGCTGTTGTATGGGCTTGCACGAGAGGAAGGTATGGTAGCCGCATTTTTCGCGCTGCCATTTGTTCGCAAACTGGGTCAAAGCAGCTTCTATCCCTACCTGCTCCATATTCCCCTGGCCGCATGGCTGTGCTATGTACTTGGCAGTGCATTCGGCTATAAAAAATTTCTGCATTCTCCGGTGAATGTCTTCACTCTGGTTGTCTCACTGTATGTGCTGAGTGCGATTTGGTGGAACCTGGTACGCAAGAAGAGGCGTAAGGCCTATCGAGTTGGTTGACTTCCAGCTCAATTGCCCCCTCTCCCGATCACACTACGGGCGAGGGGAGATAAGGAGTCGTCATGGAAATAAAGTCTCCAGAAATCGCGAAGACATCAGGTCGGCTTTCGAGGCGCTTGTGCAGGGGTATCCGGGGAGATACCTTAACCCAGGTTTCGCAATCAACTCACGGCATTCTGCTCGTTCTCGGCTGCGAAACCTGGGCTAAACTCTCATTCAAAGTCGATTACAAATTCACGATTCTCGTCGAGGGTGACCAGGACGCGTTCCATGCACTCTTCTCCCTCGCCGATTCGAGCCAGGAGTTCGCGGGAGATTTTCGGCAGTAGTGTTCTCCCGATTGTGGCATCGAGCAATCGAGCACCGGCTTCGACGGCCGTACATTGACTCGCGAGGTATGAGGAGACTTCATCGGTCCACTCAAGCCGTGCTTTGTGGGTGGTTTCAAGCCGCCGACCAATTTTATTCAGTTTCATGCCCACTATCTTGACGAGAATATCCTGGGACAACGGTCTGAATGGCAGTATGCGGGCACGCCCCAGAAGGGCCGGTTGAAAATGAGCACTCAAACGAGGGCGGATAGTTTCAATTATCTCATCGATTGATGTGTCGGGTCTATCGGTACACGTGTCGATAATGGTTTCCGAGGCAAGGTTCGATGTCATTATAATAAGTGTATTTCGGAAATCGATCTCTCGCCCTTCCCCGTCCCGCATTATCCCCTTATCGAACACCTGGTAGAACAAATTCATTACTTCTATATGTGCCTTCTCAACTTCATCGAGAAGCACAACCGAATATGGACGCTGACGAACCGCTTCGGTCAGGACACCGCCTTCGCCGTAGCCGACATAGCCCGGAGGCGATCCTTTCAATTGAGATACCGTATGTTTTTCCTGATATTCCGACATGTTAATCGTCGTCAGGAAACGTTCCCCCCCAAAAAGAGTGTCCGCCAGGGCAAGAGCCGTTTCGGTTTTTCCCACGCCCGATGGTCCGGTGAAAAGGAATACCCCCAGCGGCGCGTCCGGATTCCCGAGACCGGCCTTTGAGGCGCGTATATCGTCGGCGAGTCGGGTAACCAAATCATTCTGTCCAACAACTCTGCCAAGAATGCGATTCTCCAGTTCAACCAGCACCTTCGCGTCGTCACGAACCATGGTACCCACCGGAATCCCCGTCCAGTCGCCAACGACCTGCGCACAAACGCCGGGCGAGACATTGGCGAAAACCATCGGCGAGGTCCCCTGGAACTTCTCGAGATCCGCGGTCAATTCGCCAATCTCATTCAGCAGTTCATTGCGATCATCCTCACCGGTAGCAGCATCTCCCGAAAGCTCGGGAAGCTCGGACTGCAGGTCGCTTATCCGTGTTACCCGCCTGATTTCTTCTTCCCATCGATCGGAAAGGGTAGCGATTTCGGCTTGTTGCTCCTGTATCTTTTCTTCGACTTCCTTGATGTTTTCGGGATCGACCGGCAGGCCGGCATTTCGGTCCTTGTGCAATGCGTCTCGCGCGCGAGAGAGATCGAATAGTGTCCGACGAGCCCGGTCAAGAGATGCCGGCGTGGTGGTCTGACTCATTTTGACCCGAGTACAGGCCGTGTCAAGAACGTCGACCGCCTTGTCGGGAAGTTGACGTCCCGTAATGTAGCGATCGGAAAGTCGAACCGCGGCACGAACTCCGGCTTCGGTAATGTGCACCCCGTGATGCTTCTCGTAGCTTATCGCAACACCCAGAAGCATGGACACTGCCCTTTCTTCATCGGGCTCATCTACTTTCACCAACTGAAACCGTCGGGCCAGGGCCGGGTCCTTCTCAACGTATTGACGATATTCGGACCAGGTTGTCGCGGCCAAAGTTCGAAGTTCTCCACGGGCAAGAGCGGGCTTGAGCAGGTTTGCCGCATCTCCCTGCCCGGCCGCACCTCCACTGCCGATTAGCGTGTGTGCCTCGTCGATAAAAAGCGCATACCGACCGCCACTCTTCTTCACCGCGTTGACCACGGACTTCAGACGCTTTTCGAACTCTCCTTTCACGCTCGCTCCCGCCTGCATCAGCCCCAGATCAAGCCCCCACACCTCGATATCCTTCATGGGTTCCGGGACGTCACCCGCGGCTATCCGGAGCGCCAAACCCTCGATGACCGCTGTTTTTCCTACGCCTGCTTCACCCACGAGGATTGGATTATTTTTCCTCCGACGGCTCAGGATGTCAAGAACTTGACGAATCTCGTCGTCGCGTCCACTTACCGGATCTATTTCTCCGTCGCGAGCGCATTGCGTGAAATTTGTGCAGAACCGCGAAAGCGCTTCTTCGTCCTCCGGAGTCGCCGTGCCAACGGCAGAGGCCGTCGATTCCAATCCGGCCCCTGCCTCCTTCGCCCATTGTTCAATTTCCTTCTTGACATCGGCCGGATCCATTTCGCGAAGCAGAAGCGCACTTTTGGTCATCGTTCGAGCCATGCTTTCGAGTCCACTCACGAAAAGCGCGCCGGCAAAAACACGATTGGCGCCGTAGTAAAGCCCGGCAAGCGACCAGGCGTTTTCAAGAATACTTATCAGGGTGGGCGAAAAGGCCGGCTTCGCCGTGCTTCCTGCGGGAATGTCTTCGAGTTCCCGAGTAAGTGCCTTCTCGAGATCACTAACATTTACCGAGTGGTTGCGAAGCACCTCTTTCACTCCACTCGAGGACTCCAGGATCATCTCATGAAGAATATGCTCCCAGGTCAGCTCGTAATGCCCGCGATTCACGCAAGAACCCACTGAGGATTCCAGGAGACGTGTGCATTCCGTGTCGAGCTTGTTCAACAGCATCCGTAAATCTTTGACTATCATGCGACTCTCCATTTCCGGGGCAACGTAGTGCTCTGTGACATTCGTTGCATTGTTCGTGAAAACACATCCAATGTAGTAATTGGGCCGGACCGATATCCTGTCTGAGACACTTCCCCTCAAGCTACCCGCTTTCCGGCCTCCTCGCCGCGTCGACCCAGGACCGCGGTCCGTCCCAGCGTTGCCCGAGGATCCCCCAGGCGCACAACCGTGAATTCCGCACCGGCAAGCAATGGAACAACATCGAATTCAAGCGGTTCGGCAATGTATCGCGAAATCAACTCATGCACTTCGAGCAAGCGCGGTTTTCCAGGAAGGAACTCTTCGTATCGCTCACGTTCGAGCGGCCCCAGCAAAACCCGAAATTTGCCGGAGAGATCCATGACGGTATTACCCGCAAATGCATTGCTCCCCAACTGCGCGCCGCTCCCCAGTCCGGTTTTCTCACGAATAACGGCACGACGAGTTACCCACTCTTCAACCCGCACACGTATGCCATCGAGATGATGAGACAACAGGACCGACAAACCTTTCGCGCCGCGGGCGGGTTGGGCAAACAAACCGGCGTAGACGGCAAGACGAAGATCCCCGGCAGTTTCATGCCCACCGATCCCGGCCAATGCAGCCATGCGCTCCAGCACTCTTCGATCTTCGATGCTTCGTGCAGGTCGATATTTGCTCCAGGCAAGATAAAAAAGCGCATAGATACGATTATTGAATATTTCAAGGAAATCACACAAGGCGTCTTCGGTATCGGAATGACGCGCCGCATGTTCGAGAAAAAAGTTCTGGAGAGGAGACGAGACTCCAATAAGCCCCATAAAAGAAAGAAACAAGCGAACCGAATCGTCTTTCTCATCCAGACCAACGACATCGGAAGGCGGGAAGGCAATACTGCGGTCGGCAGCGAAACGAACCCGACCCGAGGCAAAAACTTCACGTGCGGAACTCGAGCCGTTCTGATGCTCGACCAGCAATCGAACCGCCTGAAAAAAATCGAAAGCCGAAGCTCTTTTTTGTAGTGTCTCAGTTATATCAGGCATCGGTTTCCCGGAACTGTATCCCAGCTCATCCTGGTGCCGTCGGGCTTGAGCACCATTGTCAGTTTGAGAAAAGAGTTGATGGAGACATATCCGCCGATAAATTCCTTCAATACCCGACCGAACAGATGAAGGTCTCCCGTATCACTGAATTCCGAAGAGAGTATCTCGACGGTAAATTCTATACCCCGCACCAGACACCCTTTGACGATCACCTCCGAAGGTTCCGCGCGGGCCGCCACAATTGCATCAATTCGCCGCCCCCGGCCCTCGACCCCGGACCAGTCATGTGTTCTAAGAAGCGCTTTCAATGTATCGGCCGACGCCAATGAAGCGTACGTTGCGCCAAAATGACGGATCAGCGCCCAACGATACTCGTCCTGATCCGGCGGTAGGCGAGGCGGGGCAGGACGCGTAAGGTTTCGTATGGACACGAAATCCGGAAACCCCCGTCCGGGACGGTGTATATCCCCTTCACGAAGTTCATCCCGTGGAACTCCACCGTTGGTGCACCAGGCATTGATGACAATTGTCTCTTCACGAAGTTCACCGTCAACCAGTTCGGGTCCGCCGAAAGAGAGAAACGTCTCTCGCAGGCCCGCGGGTGTAGCTCGTCGAGACTCAGCAAAGGTACGCTTCCGTGTTGTCCCCATTCCACCACTGAATGAGTATAACGGCGCGTATTCACGCCGTTCCCCCGAAGCATGATCCACGCCGGTCACTTGTTCGATACTGTGGACAGTCATAGATCCAAGCCGATTTGCATCGGCACGCACCAGGTACTCCGATTTCAGTCCTGTACGTCGAACCGGTTCGGTCTCTTTTCTGAAAATATTGACCATAGGGGAACAATACAGTTGAAATGCATTGCGCGTAAACGGTTTGTTGGGAGAGAACTCACCTTCGAAATTGACACGATAGGTGATGACCGCATGATCCACCGATTCGGAAAGCAGTGTTTTGAACCCGTGCAAATCCACAAAAAGAAATTTCTCCGGGAAAACGAAGTATTCCTGCAACAGGGCATACCCCGGGAAATTGCGTGAATCCGTCGCAAGAAGAGACTCCTCGGGCTCAAATCCAGCCGGTCGGCACGCCGCCGCGGGGTCAACCTTCACGGTGTATCCCCCGGCGCTCAGAGTTACTTCCCTGACTCGGCTGACCAGAAACTCGTGAAGCATCAGAGCCGTTGGAAGTTCCGCGTGGATGTAAAGTCGAAGCTTATCGAGTTCCAGAGAATGCCACGATACATTGTCTTCTCGTCGGAACCCGAATTCCAGTGAGGCATTCCCACGAGAATCGGTTTCAGCGCGCATGTCCGCCAGACTGATCGGCTGCATAACCAGGTCCTGAGTGGTGGAGAACCGACAAACGGTAGACTCCGGACCAACAGCTTTCGAAAGTGCTTCGGTTCCCCTGGGGAGCACTCTAGTGGTCGGAAGCATTCCCGAGCGAGGCTGAAATGCCGCGATAACACACGAAGGAATTTCCGATATCAGATGAGGCGCCGTAAGCCGAAGAAGGCCTTCGGTTAGTTCCGGAAAAGAATCATCCAGTTTTTCACGAATGCCGGCCGTGAGGAATGCAAAGCCCTCAAACAGCCGCTCGACATACGGGTCCCGGTCTCCAACCGCATCGATATTGAGGTATGCCGCACGGTCCGGATGTGCTTTGGCGAATTCCTTTCCGGACTCATATAGATACCGCAATTCCTCTTCGTAGTACTTGTCGAGCATTGTATCGATCCTATTCAATCCGTTTGTAAGGAGTTATTGATGACTCTCCCATGCTGGTAAAAGTCGTCTGGAACTTCACCTCTCCGCCTCCCCGCAAACGTGCCGAGAGGATAAACTCCAAACGCCCGGATTTGTCGCCGGATTCGCGCGGTCGCACCTCGACATTTTCCAGACGCGGCTCAAAGCGCTCAATCGTCTCCCGAATTGCAGCACGAAGCCAATCGATCCCGTCGGGCATGTTGCGATAAATTTCGGAAATATCCGGGAGCCCGTAATCTCCTTCAGTAGCCGTGCTTCCCCGACGACTGTTGAACATCCGCTTAAGATGATCCATCACCGAAAGAACACGCCGTCCCTGTTTGGGGACGGCATCAACCGGCGTACCGTCGAGAAATGTCCCGGTAAGACTTTCAAACAACCCTTGTTCCATCGAACGAAACCTCCCCAATCCATTGTGCGACTCGACTCACCGCCCGGCCATGCATCCAAAGCTCCGAGGTGTTCAGGATGCCGGGCAGACAAGTAATCCGAATGACAGGCCCGATACGACTGGAAAGCAATTTCAGGCCGGAATAAACAAAATAGGTCACGGCACAATTGCGGGGGAAGCGAGGAGTAACTTTCTCACCTAACCCAAGTTTCGCAGTCAAGAATCGCCGTACCGAGAGTCGAGGGGCGATGCCCCGAGCGGAGTCAAGGGGCGATGCCCCGAGCGGAGTCGAGGGGCGATGCCCCGAGCGGAGTCGAGGGG
>CAYFVL010000127.1:456-15894 GCA_964346405.1 uncultured Fibrobacterota bacterium | reverse complement strand
GCATCGCCTCGGCTCCGCTCGGTACGGCGGTTCTCGACTGCGAAACCTGGGTTAATGTCGGCTGTTCCGCGCGCATCAGGCCGGAATGCCGTTTTCGATTTGATGTTCGTCGACACCCAGAGTGAAGTAAAATTTGGCTCCTTTGCCAACTTCGCTCTCCGCCCAGATATGTCCACGATGACGCTTTATCGCGCGAAGCACAATCGCGAGGCCGATACCGGTACCCGGAAACTCGGTGTCGGAGTGAAGACGTTTGAATGGGGCAAAGAGATTATCGGCGTACCGCGGATTAAAACCGGATCCGTTATCTCGCACCATAAACACCTGTTGCCCGTCGCGTTTTTCAGTCCGGAACTCAATTCTTGGGTTTTCTGTTTTCGCGGTATACTTCCAGGCGTTTGAGAGCAGGTTTGTCATCACTATTGTGAGTAGGCGTGAATCTCCAGTCGCCGGAATATGCTCATCGATGAATACTGAAACATTCCGTTCGGGATGGCTGTACCGAAGGTCTTCGAATATTGAGGCGGCCATTGATGCCAGATTGATTTCGTGGATAAGCATTTCCTGCCGGGATACCCTCGATAAATGTAGCATGTCGTCGATAAGGCGGTCCATTCGTTCGGAACCTTTTATAATCCGGTTCAGATAATCTTTTCCGGTGTCGTCAAGCTGAGCGGAATAATCCTCAAGAAGAAAACCACTGAAACCCTTTATCGCCCGTAGCGGTGACCGGAGATCGTGAGAAACCGAGTAGGAAAAGGACTCCAGTTCCTGGTTTGCCGCGGAGAGGTC
Source organism: uncultured Fibrobacterota bacterium (assembly GCA_964346405.1). Classification (GTDB taxonomy): domain Bacteria; phylum Fibrobacterota; class Chitinivibrionia; order Chitinivibrionales; family CAYFVL01; genus CAYFVL01. The sequence continues at coordinate 15,102 of CAYFVL010000127.1, read as the reverse complement.
TTCGGCAAGATGCTTATAACGGAGAGCACTCTCACTCAGTATCTTTTCCGCGGTCATTCTTTCTCTGTTTCGAAGCTCTTTCTGAATCCAGGCATAGAGGATCGGCGCGATTCGTTCCGCCAATGATGTTACGAAAGCTCGATCGGCTTCGGTAAATCCTTCGGGCTTGTTTGCCAGGTTGAAAAGTCCGATAGGATTTTCGTGGAACAGAATCGGAACCGCCAAATTATTTATAATGGCCACGTGATTATCCGGCACGGAGCTGGGCTCATTTGTAACAATCGTCCGTTTCAGGCGGAGCGCATTCCCCCATGTGCCCTTCCATCGGTCTGGAGGATACTCGATACATTTGCCACCTATTTCACAGGTGTCGAGCATTTTTGATAGAGTAGGGCAGATCAGTACCCCTGATTCGTCAATATATCCAAAAATACCCGTTTCTGAGCCGGTTTCTTCCTGAATGACGGCCAGAACCTTGTCATACATTTGTGTGTCGGATTCGCGCACAAAGGTTTCCAGAATTCTGTTCGCCGAGACAATGATCCGGTTTTCGAGTTTTTGTCTGCGTTGGGCTTCAGAGAGATCCCTGAACAGGATTGCGGTCGGCTCGCGAACAGACGTATCAAAGAGTGCTTTATAAATAAAAAAGAACGCAACAATTTTCAGGTAATGTCCCATCGCATTTGCCGGATCGTCTATTTCGCGGTAAGCGGAAAAAAAGTATTCGGAAAGTATACTTATCCCCACCGCGGCAAAGAGCATGTTACGAACTCGGGCATCAAATGCATCGCGCTTGAGCCAAAGGAAAATTCCCCCCGTTGCCAGCAAGGCAATTATGGCGTATTCCGCCGATACTTTGAAATCGGTCAGACCTTCGCCTTCAATAAAAGTTTGGGGAAATCGATCAGTGGCAAAAATCAGATACAGCAAGAATGCGGAAATGGATAGGTAAGCAAGTGTCGTGTATGTAAATGGTACCCTTTTCCGGACAATCAGAGGTACAATCGTAAGAGTACCGGCCTGAAGAAACCGTGCCGATATCCATAGCTGGGTGGCCGTATTGCCGCTATCGAATTCGGCAATTGATCCCATGCCGGGATACGCCAGAGTGTGCAGAAGGTCGATCATTCCGATCGAAAGCGAAGCCGCGCCAAGTAGGCGAACAGCGCCATTTCCGGTGGATTCTTGCGTCACGCGAGCCAACATAAAAATGCTTCCGGCAATAACAATGCTGAAAATCTCTCCAAGTGCATGAAACAGCAGGAATTGGTGTTTCTGAAGTAGCGCCAGGACAGCGAAAAGAACGACCAATCCGGCGATTTCGGGAGAATGAAGCCGGAATCGGCGTAACACCTCGGTTGTTCTAAACGCCTTCTTTTCGACTGTTCCGGGGGCTAACGATTCAATTGAAACCGTGGCGGCGGATGCATCCGCGCCGGAACTCCGGCAGGATTCCATTTTGCCCGTGTTCATCGCTTTTCCTTTCCTGAATCACCCGATGGAGAAATCGCACGCTGAGAGACACGATCAGTAAATGTCGGGAATTAACCAGAATACACTTGGCTCTCATCGATGATCATTGTTCCGGAGCGTAATCAGCATAAGAAGAAATACAGGACGGCAAAAAGCCGTCCCGGAGAAACCCGCTATTTTGCGCTAAACCTGTATATGGTCGTCTGGCGATATGTCTGATCGGGCTGAAGAACAGTCGAAGGGAATTCGGGTCGGTTTGGGGAATCCGGATAGTGCTGGGCTTCCAGGCAGAATCCCGTATACTGCTGATAATACGTACCGGATTTACCGAGGTTCGTGCCGTCGAGATTACATCCTGCGTAAAACTGCACGGCCGGTTCCGTTGTAAGCACCTCAAGAGTACGTCCGCTTGTGGGCTCAACTACCTCCGCGATCAGTTCCGGATAGTTTTTCACTTCGCCTGCAACATAATTGTGATCGTACCCTCCAGCCTGGTTCAGAGCAGGATAATCGTCGTGGATACGGTCGCCGATCGCATGCTCTGCGCGAAAATCCATGGGCGTATTATCAACAGAGGCAATTTCTCCGGTGGGTATCAGGGAGTCATCGGTGGGGGTGTATTTATCCGCATGGAGTTTCAGCCGATGTTCCAGTATATCCCCGTTGCCCTCGCCCGCCAGATTGAAATAGGAATGGTGAGTCAGATTCACTACAGTAGTCTTGTCGGTGCCGGCAGTATACTCGATCATGAGTTCATCGTTCACCGTAAGCGTGTAGCGAACCGTGACATCGAGTCGGCCTGGATACCCCTCTTCACCGTGCTCACTGGTGTGCCTGAGAACCAGTGTGGGCGTCCCGTCATTTTCTTCGGTCTCGGCATTCCAGAGGACTTTGTCGAACCCCTTGTTTCCACCGTGGAGATGGTTCGGTTCCTGGTTCTGTGCAAGCTTGTATTCTGTACCGTCCAGAGTGAATCTACCACCGCCTATACGGTTCCCGTACCTGCCGATAAGCGCCCCAAAAAAAGGATTGTCATTCAGATAAGAACCAAGAGTGCTGTATCCAAGTGCAATGTCCGAAACATTCCCCTCGCGATCGGGAGTGAACAGCCGAACGACAATGCCGCCGTAGTTGGTAATTTCGGCGGAAACCCGACCATTTTTCATTTTGAACAGCGAAACCGCCTCGCCGGACGGTAGTTTCCCAAAATCCACGCATTGAATCGACATCCCTTCATTCCTTTCAGAAAAGCCGGTGCATAATATAGCCAAAGTCGCAAATTGCGGGTTGAAGGCGGTCTGAGAGTGAACCCGTAGTGAAACGCCCCGGGATGCGGCTAGTCTTTGTCGACCACATCAAATGCGAAAGAATTGCTTTTCTCGCGGTAGTAGGCGCGACCGCATACCCGTTCAAGGTCGCTACAGGAGAATTCCAGCGTATCGACTGCGTTGTCAAGTCCCTGCTTTTTGCGAACCAATAGAGGGTTTTTCCCTATGAACGAATGATAGAAGACACCGTGAGGGCGTGTGGTGTCCGTCGGGTCGGTCCACTCGAACATGACAAGCAAGGTACCGTCCGCTCGTCCCTTTATCCGGGCCAGGGCCGCGTATTGGAGTTCTTTTCCTGGAAGAAAATCCCCCATTGCGGTAAGCTTCCAGGAATGCGCGGTAAGGGAATCGCGCGGTTGCTCAGCATCCACATTGCCGTAGTTGAGCAGCTCGAACTCACCATACTCATTTTGAATGAATGCGTGTTCACGATACCAAAGACCGGCAATACCACCGTTCATAAACGGCGGGACCGGAATCTTCACTTCGGTACGTTCCCTTTTTAATGTATCCTCGGAAAACCCCACCGACAGGATCATCAATGCGGTAATGGAAACGAGTGCGCTACGCAATTTTCTTCTTCTCTCGTTTAAAGGTGAGTCCCGGCTCCGCCTTGCCACGAATGACGTCGGCGCTTACAAGGCATTCCTTCACGTCCCGACGAGACGGAATATCGAACATTACCGGCACAAGTGAGCTTTCCAGCACATTGCGGAGTCCTCGTGCCCCGGTTTTCTTCGCAAGTGCGGTTTTCACTACCTCTCTAAGAGCATCCCGGGTGAGATTGAGTCGAACGCCCTCGAGAGAAAACAATTTCTCATACTGCTTGACCAGAGAATTCTTCGGCTCGGTAAGAATACGCAGCAACGCGGCTTCATCCAGATCTTCCAGTGAGAAAATCGCCGGTATTCTACCAACCAGCTCCGGTATGAGACCGAACTGAATCAGGTCGTCGGGCTCCGTCTTGCTCAGGATCTCACCAAGCCCGATATCACGCTTTCGACGAACTTCGGCATTGAAACCCATGCGGCTTTCGCCGATGCGTTGCTCAACGATATTTTCGAGACCCACGAATGCGCCACCACATATGAACAGAATGTCCCTGGTGTTTATCTGGATCAGGTTCTGCTCGGGGTGTTTTCGTCCCCCCTTGGGAGGAATGCCCGCTACCGTACCTTCCAGGATTTTCAGCATTGCCTGCTGAACACCTTCCCCGGAAACATCACGAGTAATCGACGGGTTGGCCGATTTTCGGGCAATCTTGTCGAATTCATCGATATAAATGATACCGGTTTCGGCCAAAGCGACATCGTGATTAGCCGCCTGAAGAAGGCGCACGAGCATGTTTTCGACATCTTCACCGACGTAGCCCGCTTCGGTAAAGATAGTGGCATCTACAATCGTGAACGGCACTTTCAGCATACGGGCCAGAGTTTGCGCGATCAGCGTTTTTCCCGTACCCGTGGGACCTACCATCAGCATGTTCGACTTCTCAATCTCAACTTCATCAGCATCCTTTTTGCCACGGGACAGGATACGTTTGAAATGGTTGTATGCGGCAACGGCAATGCCTCTTTTGACATTGTCCTGGCCGACTACATACTGATCGAGAAAATCTTTGATCTCCCGTGGCGTGGGGAGGTTCTCCAGAGTTAAATCCCCCTGGGCCGTGGCTCTGTCTTCGCGAAGAATGTCGTTACACATATCCACACACTCGCTGCAGATATGCACCGACGGACCGGTGATCAGTTTTTCTACCGAATCCGTACTTTTTCCGCAGAATGAGCATTTCAGCCCCGGGTACTTTCTCGTGCGAGAAGCCATCTATGTATTATTCCCTTTCGGTGAGTATTTCATCAATGATACCGTATTCCAGAGCCTCCTGGGCCGACATATAGAAATTACGATCGGTGTCCTTGGAAATTACCTCTTCGGACTGTCCCGTATGCCTTACGAGAATCTCCGTGAGTGCTTTCTTGATCCGGATAATTTCCCGGGCATGGATTGCAATATCGGCCGCTTGACCGCCCGCGCCACCCAGTGGCTGATGCAACATTATCCGCGAGTGGGGGAGGGCATAGCGCTTACCCTTTGTTCCCGCCGCCAGGAGAATCGCACCCATACTCGAGGCTTGTCCGATACAAATGGTTGAAACGTCGGGTTTGATGAACTCAATTGTGTCGTAAATGGCAAGTCCCGACGAAACATATCCACCTGGCGAATTGATGTAAATGGTAATGTCCTTCTCAGAATCCTCGTATTCCAGAAAGATTAACTGTGCCATCACCAGATCGGCGATTTGGTCGGAAATGTCGGTTCCTAAAAAGATAATACGTTCTTTCAGGAGTCGCGAATAGATATCATAAGACCGTTCGCCCCGGCCTGTTTGCTCAATTACCATCGGTACTAAGGACATTGTCTGCTTCCTTTCCGCTTCATGTGATACACGCTTTGCTCACTGGATATCCATATGGGCAAAGCGTGTCGATGATTAACCAAAGTTTCGCATACTACTCGTCTCGGCCGTGAAACCCGGGTTAAACGCCGAAGGCACGCCGACAAAACGTACCCCCGAATAATCGTCGTTATTTCTGCAACTCGCCCACCAGAAAATCCAGTGTCTTTTTCTCTCGAATATCGTTTCGGATACGGTTTGTGGCACCATTCTTTCTTAGAACTGTCTTAATCTCCTCAAATGACGTGCCGTACTGCTGTGCCATTACGAGTATCTGCTCGTCCACTTCTTCCTGAGTTGCCCTGATTTTTTCTTTCTGGGCGATATACTCTATAATTCGATTGCGCTTTATTGCACGAATACCCGCCTCGGTGTATCTCTGAGCTATTTCGTCTCTGTTCGGGGGCTCTCCGCCTTTCTGCTGTTTGGCGGATTCTTCGACCATGTAGTCGATATATGCCTCTATTCGAGCTTCCGGAACCTCAAACGGATTATTCTTGATAAGCGTTTCCATCGCTTTCTCGTATGCCTCGTTCTTCGCACGCTCCAGCTCCTGTTTCTCCAAATCCTCCTGGACTCGAGACCGAAGCTGATCCATGCTCTCGAATTCACCAAGTTTTTTCGCGAATTCATCGTTGAGTTCAGGTAGATTCTTTTCCTGAACCTTTTTGATGTTGATTACGAACAAGCCACTTTTTCCGGCAACCGATTCGTTCCCGTAGTTTTTCGGGAACTCAACGTTGACCTCGACCGTATCGCCGGCCTTCTTGCCGATAAGCTCTTTGTCGAATTCTTTCAGTTTGCTCACCCCAACCTCTACCGGATAGTTGGGGCTTTTGAAATCGGTTCTTTCTTCGCCTTCTATCTTAACTTTCTCGTATTCAATGGTGGCGAGGTCTCCCTTGGCTATCGGACGCTCGACATCGTTATATTCCGCCAGTCGCTGCCGAAGATCCTCAATTGCGCTATCGACATCACCGCCCTTGATTTTCTTGGGAGACGGCTTCGTTTTGAGCTTTTCGTATCCCGTTATTTCGATCTCCGGGTCGACTTCCGTTTCAATTTTCAGCCGAATCGCTTCACCTTCCGGCGCCTGCAAATCACTCACTTCACCGCGTGAGACAGGGGTCAGCTTGTTTTCGTTGCAAGCTTCCTTGTAAGACTTCTGAATCAGCTCGTCGACGGTTTCGGCCCGTATCGACGGCCCGAACCGGGAGTTGATGATCTGAATAGGTACTTTGCCCGGTCGAAATCCGGGAAGTTTCACCTTACGACGATACTCGTTTGCGTGTTGGTTATAGAGTTCTTCGACTTCTTCCGAAGGTATCTCAATGTCCAGCACTCTCTTTGTAGGGCTTGGTTCCTGTATTGTTGCCTTCAAGCGACTCCATCCTCCTCGTTATGCTATCGGTGTCCCCGGGGAAAAGCGGGAGAAATTGCGAGAAGGGGGACTCGAACCCCCACAGGTTGCCCTACTAGATCCTAAGTCTAGCGTGTCTGCCAATTCCACCATTCTCGCGTAAATCGGACTTTTTGGGGTGCCGGGGGACACGATCAGCAATTTAAATGCCTCGGCCAAACCGGTCAATAGTCACAAAAAATAGTTGATTGGGGACTGCGTTTCAACTTCCGTTCAGCTCAGCGTGGAAAAACAAGCATTCGATAAGCGAAAAGTCGTTTTTTTGCACGGTTTCGAAGGCAAGCCGGAGTGCCCTCGGCGGCGGTCGCGTCTAAATCAACTAAGTATCCCCCGGCGACTATTATAGTGTCTGCCCGAAAACCCTCGAAAACGGACACCGAGTCCCGATTTCAATCGGGAAGGTGCCCGTTTTCGGCCCGAAACGGGGAGTTCATCTTCCCGAAGTTAATTCGGGACTCGATGAACGAGGACTTTTCGGACGGACACTATTATAATAGATGCGCTTACTCAGCAGGTCCGTTTTTTGAAAATAGAGAAATTTCGAAAAAGGTCGCCCACCGCCCGATAGTGAACACGAGTGGACTACTCTCGGTTTATACTGCCCCTGAGTTTGATTTGTTCCTTTTCCGAATGGTTTGTCTCTAGAACAAAAACGCCGAACATTGGTCCCGTCAGGCCTCGATTGTTGTATACATCGAGACGAAATATGTTGTAGTTGTCTTGTCGGGTGGAATCAAGGGCATGGAATTCATACCGGAGGGGAAGGGGGTCGCCGTCCATGGCGTCGACTGGAAGAAACCCAACCTTCTCAACCGCCAGATCGGACTTTCGGGATTCAAGGAAGAGGGGGGCGGGAACGCTGTCGGATATCGGGAGGTTGACTATCGTTTCAGAAACATCGATGTGAGCTTGCATCACACCCGTGATAAATAATTTGAGGCGAGCTTCGTTGCGGGCATTTGAAGTTACCAAAAGGGTCTTCTCAAACGGTCCGGAAGTTAAATTTGTCGGAAGAAAACTCGAGCTGATTATGCACGTGCTCTCGGGGGGCGTGATCGTGTCGTACCCGGCAATCACGCAGCCACAGTTCGTTCTTACCGAGGAGACACGGAGTGGAGCATCACCGATGTTCATGAGTTTGAATTTCACCGGAATGGTGTCCTCGCTGCTTTCATTCACTGTTCCAATATCGATTGTATCCTTTTCGACCTGCATCATCGGGGTGGAAATGGCCGAAAGGGCCAGACATAACACTATCGCGGTTGCCTGCGGTGCTACGCGGCAGAACCTGGTTCGTCGCAAAATCATAACACGGCTCCATATCATTTCTTAATTAACTGTTTCGATGTTTTGAGCGATTGCACAGGATTCGATCATTGAAAAACCCTGTACACAGAACTGGATCAATTCCATCTGGATTCATCTGAATTGGTCGGTTCTGAGCGAGTGAAGTGTGACGGGGAGCTTGTGAGATCCGGCGTGAGAGTCCCGCCCCAAACACAAAAAAGGACGGAAAAGCGCACGTCTTGAAACTCCGAGCCCTTTAATTATACTTTAGCGGCTACCTGAGAACTGTATCGGTTATGGATCGTGTCCTGGTGCTCCAAAGGAGCCGTCGTTTTGGTTCACTCCCGGTGGGCGGGAAGAAGTGTGGATCGTGAGAAAGAAACTGACTGCGTGGCGGAAAAGGGCGGCCCCAATATGTTTGGTCAAAAACCATGTCGAAGCCGCACGGATTTCTCAGAAAAGAGTGACGCCGGCATAGTAAAGCGTTTTGTACTGATACAGATCAGGAGAATTCCCGGAAGTATTCTGCGTGAGTTTCTCATTGTTGTACCCTCCATCAGGTTTAAAAAAGAATCGTTCAGCCCGCAAGACTCAGACCTCCGGCCCCAAATGGGCCTCTTCTTTTTTAACACATGGGAGATTCGTAAGTGTTACCGCTTGTTTGAAAACTCACGATAACCGGCAGAGGGCGTTGGCAATGTGCAATGCCGATCTCCAACAGCAGGCGGATGTCCATTTTCGCATTGGGTCTATAGCGACGCACCGCAGAACTTACAATGCTCCGCGTCTTTGTCGTGGCCGTCTCGGCCGCACGAGGGGCAGGATTGAGTGGATACCTCGCTGAGCGTTGCCCGGGCCAATTCCGTGGTCACAATGCCGGTCGGTACGGCAATGATGCCATACCCCAGGAGCATTACCGCCGAAGCCAATAGTTTCCCGGCAGGCGTCTGCGGAGAAATATCGCCGTAACCCACGGTCGTAAGAGTGACAATAGCCCAATAGATGCCGGTTGGAATACTGGTGAACCCATATTGACCGCCCTCGATCACATACATCAGAGAACCAATGATGATCACCGCCGTAACCACGGTCATCAGAAAAACGACGATTTTGCGCATGCTTGCCAACACGGCTCGCTGTAGAATCGCGGCTTCCCGCAGGTACTGCGCCATTTTGAGCACTCGAAAAACTCGCAGCAGCCGGACCGTCCGGACGACAAGTAGATAATGGCTACCCGGGAGGAGAAGCCCGATATAGCTCGGAATAACCGCCAGGAAATCGATGAGCCCGAAAAAACTGAATGCATACAGAAGGCGCCGACGGACACAGTAGAGGCGAAAAATGTATTCAATCGTGAATACACCGGTAATTGTCCACTCCGCTATCCTGAACAATCTGAAATACTCGTCCCTGAATTCGGCCACGCTTTCGAGTATCACCAGAAGAGTACTCAACGCCACGAACACAAGGAGCACAACGTCGAAAAGTTTCCCGGCGGGAGTGTCGGCTTCGAAAATGATCTCAAAAAGACGGTTTCGAAATCCGGAGACCCGGGTAGTGGTGCTGTTCTTGTTCAATCGGAAACCTCCGGTAAAGTCTTTCTTTTTACTCCCACAACGATGATGATTCCACCTTGTGCTCAAACCACAAAAACCCAAATATGCCCGATATCAAATTCGCCAACGCCGCACCGCCAAATACCCCGTTGAGGCCCAGAAAATAACTTCCCAGTGCCGCAAACGGGACATACAATGCAAAAAGTCGCACAAACGCCAGCATGGTAGCCGACCAGGGAAGGTGCAATCCGTTAAATGCGGCCGAAACTACGAGAACCGTGCCCTGAAACCCATAACTTGCCGCCAGTATCAGTAAATACCGAACGGCGATCGACACAACCATCTCCGAGTCGTCGAAAACCGCCGCCAGCGGAGCGGCAAAAAATACAAATACCAGCAGAGCGATCACACTCCAGCCCAGAGAAAAGACCGTTGCATATCGAATTCCCAGTCGTATCCGTTTCGGCTTTCGGGCTCCCGCATTTTGTCCGGTAAACGGCGTAATAATCATCGAGAGGGCCATGACAAAAATGAGTGCAAATGATTCGAGCCGTGTTGCCACCCCGAATCCGGCAACGGCCGTAACCCCGTATTCGGCCACAATCCTCGTTATGATTCCCATGGACAGCGGACGCATCATGTTGGCCGCGGCGGCAGGAATGCCGATATGGAAAATTCGTCGACCGGAACTGCTCAGCCGTTCGGGGGAGAGGGCGGAGAACGAGAACAGCCGCTCTCTTCGAGCGAGAATATAAAGGCCAAAAAGCATCGACGAAGACCTGGCCAGGACCGTCGCGACAGCAGCGCCCGCGATTTCCAATCTCGGCATTGGACCTATACCGAATATCAATATTGGATCGAGGACGATATTCCCGAGAATCGCAATCGCCATGAGGATTCCGGGGGTACGGGCATCACCGCATGCCTGAATCACCAGGACGGAGGTCATGGAGATAATCACCAGCGGTAGCCCATAGTACCAGATTGTCATGTAGCTGCGAATCAGAGGTAAAACATCATTCTCCGCCCCCAGAAGCCGAAACAGCGGATCGATCGTCAAGAGCCCGACAACCGATACCAGTATTCCGAGGAACCCCGCAAATACGTGAGCATCGGTAGTGAGATGCCGCGCCAGCGTTCGGTCTTTTGCCCCCAATGCGTGTGAAACCGTTGCCGAAGTCCCGATTCCCAGACCCATGGAAAGACTGCCGCTGAATATCACCACCGGGAAAGTGAAACTGAGCGCCGCAAGTGGAACTGTGCCCAGTTTGCCCACAAAAAAAGTATCGGTGAGGTTAAATATCACGATACCCAGGGCAACGGCCATCATCGGGATAGAGAGCCGAAACAGGACTGAGGGAACGGAGTCTTCCGTTATTGATGGACGTTTACGGACAAGCACTGCCGGTACTCATTTCTTACGGGTTGGTTTCGGAAACATGCGGGGTTGCCGTGAGGATTTACGCAACAATCAAACATACATCATTGCCGTAGAGAAAGCACCTATGGAATCCCCGCGCGTGTCGGTCCGGAGATTGGTTAGCAATGCGAGGGAAAAACTGGATAATCGGGATTGATTGGACATTCGAAACGACCGGACGGGAAAACGGACCGGTCGTGAAGACGTGTTCGTGAGGAATAGTCCGGGGCAAGAAAGAAAAAAATGCCCGCACTGCACTAACGCCTAATTTAGTGGCGCCCCGGTCCTCGCGGATACCGGGCACTGCGGGCATCAACGGTGTAAATATAATTGTTGTCACTGGAAAGTCACGTTTGGTATCCCAACAAACTCAGAAGCGATATGGCAGCGTTTTTCCGACATTCCTTTTTGGACGCGCCCTCGATGATCTCGGTTTGAACCGGTTGATCCTTACTCGTGACAGCCCGGGCGATATATCGGAAAACCGGTTGGTGGTTGGGACCGGTATGCTCCTGAAGCTCATAGCCAAGGTCCTTGATGCGGCCTTGCTGCTGAAGCTGGTTCAGGAGTGTTCTTGGGTCCGGTTGGTTCGAGGCCGGAGGTACATTCTTGACTTCGCGTTTTCCGAGTCCGTGGTTCGATGAAAGCATGGCAAGACACTCATCGGCCGCGGCGTGTTCCGCAAGCTTCACCTGTTGCGCCCGATACCACCGAGAATGCCATTTTTCACCGGAGGAAAGCATCGCTTCAACACGCGCTACCATCCCTTCCGGACTCGGACGGTGTTCGAAGGAGGGAAAGGCGATTCTTCGGGCGGCGCACCATTCCAGAAGTTTCCCCTTCGGGTTGGCCTGCCGAAGCTCCTCCACAGTACCAATGTCCACTTCCCGGCATTCCATACTTTTTTCTCCGATAGCCGAAAGCACAGCTTTGGCCGCAAGCTGTTCGGCGACTTTTCGGGAGACGGCCTTACAGGGACCGCTGCATACCGGTTTACCCTCGTACGCTGTTTCGATGGAAGCTACATGATAGGCGCCGGCCTGCGAAAACTGCGTTTCCGGCATCTCAATGCGAAGGCGCATACAAAATTCGAGCAATTTCCCTTTCGGGTTTTCCTGCTTGAGAGTTTCCTCAAGCTTCGCTTCATCGGGGAAGATGTCGGTTTCGGCGGGGGCAAGTACCCAGAGCAGGTTTCGGCGTGAGTCGTCGCGACGCACCAACCCGCGGCGTTCGAGAATCGTGGCGAACTGTTGTACAAAGCCCCCCCGTGGTCGAGTGCCCAACCATGCTTCGGCGATATCCCGCGCCGAAACAGGTGTAGACCCGGCGGGACCAAGCAGTCCGCGGATTCGTTCGATATCCCCCTGCTCCAGCTCTTCGAGTGCATGTTGTATCCGGTAGTCGGATATCGTGGAACGAACCGAATAAGACCTTTCAATCGTGAGTCCGTCATGGCCTATGGTCACGTCACGGCACGACAGAGACTTCGCCAATGCTTCTTTCGATTCATAGTCTCCGTGAACCAGTACAACACTCCGTGGCTTGAGCGATTCGATCAAACCGGTCATCTGGATGCGATCGGCATGTGCGGACAATCCGTATTTTTCGACCCTGCATGCCACCTTTGTCATCCGACCGTTGAGCATAATTTCCCGGTCGCCATCGTTTTCCGCGCACGCAAGTAGTGCTCTTCCGGGAGATTCCTCGTCCTGATACCCGGTGATGAGAATTGTATCCCTCTCGTGCGGCGCAAAATGTTCCGCATAGAGGCTCGAGGCCCCCCCGCTGAGCATGCCCGATGAAGCCACTATGACCGACGGTCCTCCGTGAATAATTTTCTGTCTGTGCTCCGGACTTTCCACCGGTAGTATGACGTCTGAATAGAATGCATGCGGGTTATTGCGGATCAGACGCGCCAGATACCTGGATGTATACTTCTCGTGTCTGCGGTACGCTTCACAGACCGGACGAATCATGCCGTCTACATATACCTTGAATTCCGGCAAGTCGCCGCGATTCATCGCACGTCGAAGAATAAGAAGAATCTCCTGGGAACGTCCGATAGCGAATGCGGGAATCAGTACCCGACCGCCTTCGCGAATCCGTTCGGCAATACGGGAACAAAGTCGCGTTTCGGCGGCCCGACGGTCTTCGTGGAGTCGTTGTCCGTACGTCGCTTCACTGATTACCAGATCTACGGGAAATGCGGGGCGGCTTACTGCGGGGACGGTCAATTGTGCGCCAATACTGTAATCGCCGGTGACCAGAATGGTACCTCCGGGAGTGGCGAGATACACCATTGAAGCGCCGAGTATGTGCGAAGCGGGCATAAAGGTCGCGGTTACCTGGTTTATCGTAATCTGGTTTCCATAGAGAACCGGCCTGAACGCTTCCACGCAAGCCCGCGCCTGCTCGGGAGTATATAGTGGAATTTCCCCGTCCATCTCCGCGCCTTTCATGAGCTTGAGCGCATCCCGGACAAGGATACCAATCAAGTCTATCGACGGGGGAGTGGCGTAGATCGGAGTAGTGGGAAATGCTTCGGAAATGACCGGCAGGCCCCCGGAATGATCGGTATGCGCGTGTGTGACCACAATACCATCGAGACCCCCATTCTGTAGCTGAGCCAGATCAGGCAACTGGTTCCCCGATTCGAACCGTATCCCACAGTCGATAAGAATGCGTGTTTCGTTCACTTCGAGAAGTGTACACGAAGCGCCAATCGAGTCGGCGCCGCCGAGGAAGCTGATTTTTAGGGAGTTTTTGCTCATTTCGGTCGATATCCTGAGGTTTGGCTTTTCCTGGTGTTAGCCCGATTAATATAACGTGCGTGATGGGTGGCGTCGGCATGAAAGTGTTTCAGGGAAAATGGGATTGCGTGTATTCACGGGTTTGGATGGAGGCTACCGGGGGGGCTCCCCAGGCCATTTCGGAGGTAGTGCGGTATGCGCTTCCTACTTGATTCAGACTAAAATTTGGGTTATATTTAGGTTAATGGTAAGGAGGACAAATGAAACTCAGTGAATCTGTTAAACCAATTAGTTATCTAAAGGCGCATGCCTCGGAACTCATACGAGAGGTGGCGGAAGACCACAAAACACTAGTGATAACTCACAACGGTGAAGCCAAGGCTGTTATACAAGATCTTGAGAGTTATGAGCAAATGAATGACACTCTGGCGTTGCTTAAGATGCTTGCCCAGAGCGCCGGGAGCAAACAGAAAGGGAATTATAAATCGGCTAAACAATCCTTCCGGGATATTCGTGCTCGCACCAGGGATTTCAAGTGATCTATCAACTGCTGATCATACACGAAGCGGAAGAAGATATTTTCGATATATACAGGCACATCCTGGCAAACACTTCCGCAAATGCGGCGGAACAAGTTCTGGGGCAAATTGAGGAAACCTGCGAAAGCCTCCGTAAGAACCCGGAACGCGGTCATTGCCCACCCGAGCTTGAGCGGCTTGGGGTGAGCATATACAGAGAAATACATTATAAACCGTATCGGGTAATTTATCAGATCGAGGGAAAAAAGGTATATGTCCATTGCGTACTCGATGGGCGCCGTGATTTTCAAAAATTATTGGAGAGAAGGTTGCTTCGCTGATCTGCTACAAAGAACCAAGCCGCATTCCGAAATCAATACTTTGAAATCGGGCGCCTCCGTGGTCGAACCAGGTTCTGGAGATCCACACCTGAGCGTGT
>CAYFVL010000127.1:0-356 GCA_964346405.1 uncultured Fibrobacterota bacterium | reverse complement strand
AACAAAAAAGGCCGCCTTAGCAGGCGACCTCTTTTGTTACACGCCCAGGAGGATTGGCTCCCTCTGGTCGCCTCTACTCCGGCGCTGATCCTCAGCTTCGCTTTCGGGCGCCTCCGTGGTCGAACCAGGTTCTGGAGATCCACACCTGAGCGTGTAACAAAAAAGGCCGCCTTAGCAGGCGACCTCTTTTGTTACACGCCCAGGAGGATTCGAACCTCCGACCTACGGATTAGAAATCCGTTGCTCTATCCAACTGAGCTATGGGCGCCTATGTGAATTGGTCGGGGTGAGAGGATTCGAACCTCCGACTCCTTGGTCCCAAACCAAGTGCGCTACCAGCCTGCGCCACACCCCGA
>CAYFVL010000126.1:0-15944 GCA_964346405.1 uncultured Fibrobacterota bacterium | reverse complement strand
CTGCTCGTTCTCGGCTGCGAAACTTGGGCTAGGCTAGGCTAGTAACTTACAACTTTTCTTATAAAGCCGGATCTCTGAAAGACCGACAAATAGTATAGAAGAATCGATATGCATGGAACGCACGGCACAAGTGAAAAAGATCGTCCGGAGAGACAAATATCCTGATCTCGACTCGTTTCTGAAAGGAATGTACCATGGCGACAGGGATGTTGTTCGAATGTACCGAGGGACTCCGAAAATATCGGAGCGAGATGATAAACGAAGCGCTTTCGAAGTACCAAACCATAGAGCCCTGCGCCGGGCTGTCTTCTTTTGACGATTGCTTTCGGCGTTATGGGGACAATATGGTGTTCTGGTTCAATACCGAGGACCAGTCTACACGAGCGGTAATGCGCAGGGTCTCATGTTAACCCAAGTTTCGCAGCCGACTCACAGTCCTCCAGTCTCGTCCAGCGGTCGGCGAGATGGACCCATGAGCCGTATTCGACAGGTCCTCCCTCGATCCAGATGGTCCGAGACTCTTTTTTAGTCCTCTTTCTTGCCGATTAGGTTTCCGCGGAATATTTTCTTACGTCTGTTTGACACGTTGGCGCCTTCCGCCCTTGCGCGTGCATTCGAGTGGGAATAACCCGATGTGAAGTATCGTAGTGAACCGGGAGCGCCGGTGCCGCGGATAGCCATGATTGATTTACCTGAAAATGATTCGAGTATCTGCATGTCGGAATGTTGTGATACCTGGGAGAACTGTGGATCCGGGGAAGCGCTGAAGCCGGATGTTGCGGTGAGGGGGAAGTGTGCTGCTGGTCGCATGTAAACCCGGGTTACGACTGGTGAACTCGAAATGGATTTCGACATTCGCCTGTTTTGCGGTAATTCTTCTGATTCTCACTGTTTCCTGCGCCAATCGCGAATCCGTCCACGTGTCTCGACGGTTTTTCCGGATGAACACTGTGGTAGATGTAACCCTGGCGACCTCATCGAATGCACAACGGCTGGACTCCATCTGGTCCTCGATCGACTCGTTGCTGACCGACTGGGGTCGACGCTATTCCCAAACCCACTCCGCTTCGGAAGTCCGGGCACTGAATCTGGATACGGCCGATACGGTGAAGTTGAGTTCTACGCTCACCGAGCTTATCGATATCGGCATACGGTACGGAGACACGCTTGGAGGTGTTTTCGATCTCACCATACTGCCGGTGAAAGAGATCTGGGGGTTCGGCGAAGACGATTCC
Source organism: uncultured Fibrobacterota bacterium (assembly GCA_964346405.1). GTDB lineage: Bacteria > Fibrobacterota > Chitinivibrionia > Chitinivibrionales > CAYFVL01 > CAYFVL01. Next base: position 14,709 of record CAYFVL010000126.1, on the reverse strand, counting down.
GTACTCACCATTCCTGATGAAGAAGAACTTCGCCGGGCTCTGGACAGGGTAGATTTTACCCGGCTGCATGTGGTTGAAAACGGCGAAAAACTTCTGTACCGGTCGTCCGAAGATGTTGTGGTCGATGTCGGGGGTGTAGCCAAAGGTTATGCGCTTGTCGAGTTACGAAAGCTTCTGGATAATTTGGAATACCACGATTTTTTGATTTCCGCCGGGGGAGATATTCTGGCCTCGGGTACGCGGAGCGACGGACATCCGTGGCGAGTCGGAGTTCAGCATCCACGCAGCCGCGAAAAATTGCTTGCCGCCTTCCCCCTGGACTCCGGAGCGGTTGTGACCAGTGGAGATTATGAACGGTTTTATATGCACGAGGGCATTCGGTATCATCACATTTTTGACCCGCGTACCGGACAATCCTGTCGAACCAATCAAAGCCTGACCGTCCGTGCGGACAATGCTCTGCTCGCCGACGTCTTGTCAACCGGCCTTTTCTGTCTCCCCGCCGATTCCGTGCTGGCCTTCATTCACGCCCGTGACAATCTCGACTGCATCGTGGTGGACAGTTCGGGCGAAGTGCATGTCAGCACCGGATGGCGAGAGCAGGTTGAGCTGTTCTGAGATTGGAAAACGGGGTCGGGCCTACAGATCTGATTTTATTTCAACGACTTACGAGAAAATCGGCATCAAACCCCGACGAAAAATCAATGACTTACGTACGGCCAAAACATCCCGGTATGCGATGAGCGTGGATGTCGAGAATACCGGCTGAAAATCTCTGTAAGTCATTGGTTTTTCGAAGCGGAATCATGGTTTAAACAACCTAAGTCGATGAATTTTCGTGAGATAGGTAGGCCCGACCCGGATCCGGCGAAACAGGGTGCTAAATTCGGCAGCTCTTGATTTCCGTCACGATGATCCCCTTGGCCCCGATTGATGCCAACGCATCCATAACGCCGTTGATCCCCTTGTTCTTTGCCATGGATTTCACTGCCGTCCATCCTTCTTCGCTCAGAGGGGCGATAGTAGGAGATTCGATTCCAGGGGTAATGGCGCATGCTTTATTCAGTTTGGTTTTGGGTATGTCGTACTCAATCATAACATATTCCCGAGCTACTACAATTCCTTTCAGTCGATCCAGAATAGTCGAGACCTTTGGCTTTTGAGCCAGTTCTTCGGAACGCGCTACCACAATTGCTTCGGATTCAAGTATCGGTTCACCAATGGTCTTGAGACCTGCCTCGCGAAGCGTTCGTCCCGACTCCACAACGTCTGCGATTGTGTCGGCGACACCCAAACGGATGGAAATCTCAACGGCTCCATCGAGGCGCACAACTTCGGCTTCGAGATTGCGTCTATCCAGATCTCGCCGGACAAGCAGAGGATATGAGGTGGCGATGCGGCGCCCTCCGAGCATGTCGGGAGTGAGCTGTTCGTTTTCCGGGATCGCGTAGTAGAATGAAGAGGCTCCGAAACCGAGTGCCGTAATTTCTTTGGCTTCGGTTCCACTGTCTATTGCCAGATCTCGCCCGGTGACTCCAAGATCGACGACACCATTTCCAACATAAACGGCAATATCCCTCGGGCGCAGGTAGAAAAAATCTATTTCATTATCGGCATCGACCACCATGAGTTCACGTCCGCTTCGACGGCACCGATATCCCGCCTTCCGGAAAAGATCAACCGATTCCTCGGAAAGAGATCCCTTGTTCGGCAGCGCAACCTTCAGCATATGTAATCCTCCGGTTTACAGGTACTTGTACACATCATCGAGTGAAAGCTCATTGGCCAACATCATAACCTGAAGGTGGTATAGTAGTTGGGAAATCTCTTCGGCGGTTTTCTCTTTGCCCTCATATTCGGCCGCCATCCAGACTTCCGCCGCCTCTTCGACAATTTTCTTGCCGATAAAGTGCTTTCCGTTGTTCAGAGCCTTTACCGTACCCGATTCGGGGTCCTGTTTCCCGGCTTTTTCAGTCAGCTCGGAAAAGAGCTGTTCGAATGACTTGTTTTTCATCGTGTCTCCATTGCGCTTTCGTTCGATCGGGGCGTATTGGGGCCGTGCAGGGAACGTGAGTATACAATCGCCAAAAGACTTGGCCCGAGTTCGACAGTCGAGAACTGGTTAGTGTCTGTCCGAAAAGTCCGCGAAAAGACGGACGATGATCCCGCCCGGTGGGGTAGTAAGGCAGAAAAAGTACTATATGGGAAGAGGAGGAAGAAGAAACTGGCGCTGCTTTTGCAGAATGCAGAGCCCCTGTAAGAATGCCGCATGTTGACTTTGCGCCGAATGTCGTCGAAATCATGTTAGGACTGATAATTGTTTCTTTCGAAAATCCCTGTAAGTCATTGATTTTTGGAGTAACGCCGGCGCTGGTTTTCACGTAAGGCGCTGTTACTACAGAAGATCCGTAGGCCCGACCCCGTTTTGACCCCGTTTTCCCCATTAGCATCTCCTTGCCCAAAAGTCGTAGAAAAAAGAAATGCGTTAGCAAGGACCGTACCGTCATATCTCTCTTTGTTTGGATTATCGCCGATCTTCCGACTTTTCGTCCCGGATTTGTCATGTTTTTGCCTTTGAAGGCCCAAATCCATTCTCCAGTCGGGATTGTCGCTCTTAATATTGCGTAATGCCGCGCATTCGATCTAAATTACATCTCTGTGTTCTGTATTTTTCAACGTCGGTTGTATAAGGCCAAACGGGATCTGTTATGAGAATACCAATTACATTCGGAGCGGCATTCAGGGTCTATTCTGTATTGTTGATCCTGATCGGAACCGTCGGGGCAGCGGATAACAGCAACGCAGAAAGTGTGGAAAACCGGCTGGAAGGCTTCATTATATACTTCGAGGACGGCGAGTACACAAAGGCCGCGGACAGTCTTGAGGTGTTGCTTCCCGATATAGACGATCCGGTTCTGGAAGCGAGGGCTTACAAATATCTTGCGTTCTCCAACGTGATGCTGGACAGGATCAATGAAGCCAAGGTTCTTTTTGCCGTCGCACTTGAGAAGCACCCGGACCTTGCTGTTGATACTCTTGCCGTCCCTCCAAATGTGACTATAGTGTTCCGTCAGGCAAAACTTGAGAAAGAAATGAAGCTGGAGAAGGCCCGTAACAGCCCCGAAATCCGTCGGATGCGGCTGCTGGGTGCCGGAACACTAAGCGGAGGACTACTATCACTTGCCGCGGGGACCTACTTCATGTACGATAGTTACTCTCAATATCAAAAGTATATGGGTGTCGAATCCAGTGATCCCAATGCCTTGAAGGTTATGGATGAATACTATGATAGTCACCGTCGTTCATACATCGCGGGGGGCATCTTTGGAGGGGTAGGCATTATTATGGTGCCGGTATCAATTTACCTGTTTTCACGATCCAACAAACTTATTGCCGTTTTGCCGGGTATCCGCGGCCTGAGTGTCGCCGTTCGGTTCTGATACGGCATACGGAGAAAAGCTCTCATGGACATCTTTTGGGACAATGGATGTCCTGCCGATGCACCCGGAATGGCTACTGGCCGGACGAATCGGCGGACAATCGCGCTTTCAGGCGGGTGGTCCGTCCGCCTTCCACAACCACTTCCTCGGAGTAATCCTCAAAACCTTCACGTTTCAGCACAACGGAATGAGTCCCTTCGTCCAGCATGATCGGTTTAGGGGTGGGGCTGTTTCCGATAAATTTGCCGTCTACGTAAACCTTTGCCCACGGGTATGAGTGGACATGAAGTCCCCCGGTGGCCGGGGCTTTGGGTTGCATCAGGATGGACATGATCTGTGTGGCGTTTTTCTCAACCGTGATTTCTCTGTGGTACGCCTCGTACCCCTCTGCCGAAGCTTTGACCACGTGGCGGCCTGGAGACACTTTCTTGCCGTTGCGCATCTCTTCGCTCGAAAGAGTCTCGCCGTCGAGCAGGACCCAGGCAATATCGGGTTCTACCCCGATTTTAAGAATACCTTCGCTTGGTTGAGGTGGTCGTGTTTTCGATGGGGTTTCTTTTTTGGGTTCCGGTATCGCTTTTTCGGAAGACACAGTCTCCTTTACCCGAGGTTTTTCCGTTGTGGGAGAGGGCGCGGGGGATTTCGGCTTTTTTGGTTCGGCTGCCTCTGCGACTGCTTCAGCTTCTGCTTCGGTTTCGGTTTCGGTTTCGGTCGTTTGGACAGAGTCCGCGGCGCGTGTATCCACTTCGTCTTCGGGTGTCGCGGTCTCGGTTGCTTTCCCCGCGACTGACTCGACCGTTGTCTGCGTCGAGGCGCTCGTCTCTTCGCCTTTCCCACTCTGAGAAAAAAACAACACAACTGTTGTTATCACAAGTACCAGAGCCGAGACGAGAGCCACGAGTTTCCCTTTGCCCGCCAACACGGCGGATTGCTTTACGGGTTCGTTTTGCTCGGGGGGAGGGAGGGGTTCCGGACTCTCTTTGCGGCTTGGCGGGGAAACCGACGGGGGCTTACCAATAGCCGTCCGTTGCTCGATTTTGCGCAGCATTCGCGTGATCTCCCCATCACCCGGTACATGCAGCAAGGCCTCGCGCAGATGAGCCTCCGATTTGTGCCAAATACCCGAATCCGAGAACTCATGCCCCTTTTTGACGTGATAGGCCACGATCGGCCGCAAGTAGTCTCGCTTGCCCGATTGGCGAGACCTGAGGTAGTCCCCAACGGTCTGCTGGATGTCGACCACCCCCATTTCGAAGAACCAGCTCTGAAGGGATTGCATCAGTGGAGCGAGGCTCTCGGGGCGCTGATCCGGCTGTTTGGCAAGTGAGCGCATGATTATGTCTACGGTGGAGTCGGGGAGAACCGGATTGAGGTCTCGAATGTTTCGTGGATCGCTGTAGAGGATACTCTGCAGAATCTCGGGCACACTCGAGCCGGCAAACGGGTATAAACCGGTGGAGAGTTTATAGAGAAGGACGCCTACAGCAAAAATATCGATGCGGTTATCCCGGACCGCACTCCCTTTCACCTGCTCGGGAGACATGAAAAGGGGGGTTCCCACTATTGAGTCCGACGCGTTGTGATCTCGGGATTCGGCCAGCACCTGGGCCAGACCGAAATCCACCACCTTGGCCAGGCCGCTTCTGGAAATCAGGATGTTTCCGGGCTTGATATCGCGGTGGACGATATCCCGCGAGTGCGCATAGTGTAGCCCTTTGATTGCCTGAAGAGCCACCATCAGGCCAATTTCCCGTGGAAACGCCTTTGACTTTATCAATCGATCGAGATCAGGTCCGTCGACGAATTCCATTGAGATGTAAAAGGATTCCGCATCTTCGCCGAAGTCGTAGACTCGTATAATATTTTCATGATCGAGAGCGGCAGCCGATTTCGCCTCGTTTTCAAATCTAGCTACAAGGGCAGGATTTGATACGAATACCGGAGACATCTGTTTGATAGCCACTTTTCGCCCGAGAGAGCGTTGGGTTGCAACAAAGAGCTTCCCCATGCCTCCCATCGAGAGCTCTTGCAGGTCCGTGTAGTCTGTTAGTGAGAACGCCATTTTGTGTCGTTTTTATTCTTTTTACGGAATTTTTCCCTTTTCGCCCCGGTTACTAATATAAATTATAAACTGAGCTGTACCGCCCCAGAAAAAAGGAAGGCCCGGTATCGTTTTTGCTGAAAGCGACCGAATACCGCACATAACTCAGTGTTCAGCATCGAGAATTCAGAAACCGGATTCTGCCGACGAGTCGGCATTTCCGTGCAATTACCAGAGGTGCCTGCATGAAAATAGCTACCAGGGTTTTATTAACGCTCCTGCTTTCTTTTAGTACGATTCAGATGCTTCGGTGTGCGCGCAGCAATCCTTTTGATCCGGAAGGCACCGGATTTAACGAGGGGGGCGCGCCGTGGATTGCATTCATTCGAGATGAGTTGTCTGCCTACACGCAGGATCCGGTAGAGTTCGGTTTCACCTGGTCCGATACCGGGGTGGGGGGTACGAAAGGGAAAATCGCCGCGATCCAATTCGATATCGATGGAGATTCGGTGTTCGAGGAGATCCGGGAAAGCTTGTCCGGATCCGACACACTGGTGGCGCAGGTGAAGTTTGACCGGGAGATGAAGTCGGTAATCTATGCTCGTGCAATCGATAAAGACGGAAATGCCGGAAATATTGACAGTATTAATGTGTCGATTCACTCCGGTCGGCCGTATTTACTGTCTTTCCCCTCAGGAGTGACTTCATTTCCAAACGATTCAGTAAGTGTCTGGTGCGCGGCAAATGATCCAAACGACCGGGTTGTTAGTTATGAATGGGCAGTGGACAACACACTTTTCAACAACTTCACCTCCGATTCCGTGTTCATTCTGCCGCCGTTCGGTTCAACGGGAAATCACATAGTGCGAGTACGAGCGGTCGATACCCACGGTGCATATTCCGATACGGCGCAAATCTCGGTTGCCGTCACGGATGATCCGAACTCGATTGACAATGTCGGGCCCACGATCCAGTTTATCGGTATTAAGGACGGCGATACGGTAAATAGCAGGGTGCTAATTGTCGAATTGCGGGTGGAGGATGAGAAAAGTGCCGTCAAAATCGTTTCGGTGAACAGTCGTGACGCCGTTCTGACCGGCAAGTTCGAACCAATATATCAATGTACCGTCAGCTTGAATCCTGGAGTCAACTATCTCAACGCCGAAGCGATCGATGCGCAATTCCAGCGGAGTTTCGAAAGAATCAGTATCGTGTACGACAAAGAAGCAGTCGATCAGCAACCTCCCGTCGTTAAACTCATGTGGCCCGAAGAGGATCAGGTTCTCGGAATCGACTCCGTTACACTCGCCCTCCAGGTAACCGATCCATCGGGAGTTTCGGAAGTTGCGGCAAACGGCAAAATGATGTCCCGGAGAACGGATAATCTCTGGGAACTTGGATTGCGGCTCGAGAAGGGGGAGAATCAGGTTGAAGTGACGGCCGTGGACCGAAAAGGAAACGTTGATACCGTTGGGTTCTCGTTCAATTACGACCCCCACCTCAACGATAGCGCGTCTCCCGTTTTGTCTATATCACAGCCGGCGGACGGCACGCACGTTGAAAAGAAAAAAATTACCGTCTCGGGGTCCGCCAAGGACCAGAGCGGGGTGGCCTCGTTAAAAGTAAACGACAAATCAGTTGCTCTGGATGGTGACTTCTGGGAAATCGAGATGGAGCTCAACCATGGTGAAAACACCATAACCGTTGTTGCTGTTGACAAATCACCCTTGAAAAACGAAACACAAAAAACGATTACCGTCACAAAAAACAGACCACCTGAATTCCTTACACGCAGGGATGAACTCGATCGCAATATTATCGTAGAAACCGCATATTCTCCGGTATTTGCGTTCCGTGATCCCGACGGCGACAAGGTGACGCTTCGTTTCTCGAAATCATCAAACTGGCACAGTAGCAAGACTCCGGTATTGTCGGTTCACGGGGATTCCGCAACGGTAAAGAATTATGTCCCGTCGAAGGTCGGCCTGGATACTTTTGTCGTGATTCTCGAAGATGATTGGGGAGATTCGAGTGAGTTGCTGTGGACCGTGCTGGTTAGCGAGCCGGGCAACACGAGTCCCCGTTTCACTACCAATCCGAAGGATTTTCCGGATACCATCCTGGTTGACAGCCTCTACGAATTCGTGGTTTCGGCACAGGATCCCGACGACACCGAACTGAATTACATTCTGAAAAAACCGCCCACACCCGCCGACGCGCAAATCGTAACGAAAAGTGGAAAAATTACCTGGAAACCGAGCCGAGCCGATACAGGATCGATTGAGTTCGAAGTCTGGGTTTCGGACGGAGACGATCATGATATCCTGACCTGGTCGATGTTCGTGGAGATGTACAATCAAAAGCCCGAGTTGGAGAATCCGGGCAACAAGACGATCAACGAAGGAGAACATCTGATATTCGCTCTTTCCGCCGGGGACCCGGATGGGGATGCTCTGGAATATGGTTTCATAGAAGCACCTTCGTGGTTGAAACTCAACGGTAATCAGTGTAGTTTGCGTCCGTCATTTGCCGATGCGGGGGTATATACAGTTGTGTTTGAAGCTTCTGAAAAGAACAGGATACCTCCATTATCGGACCGAGAAACGATCACTTTGACGGTACTCGATGTGAACAGGGCGCCGAATATCAACGATCCGGGTCCCAGACAGGGGGCGGAGGGAAGCACTATTGTCATCGAGCTTTCAGCCGAGGATCCCGACGGCGATTCGGTCACTTTCTTCGCGGCGGGGGCCCCCGGGGGGGCATCGATTGATGGATCGGTTTTCACCTGGAATGTTCCTTACGATGCACCCGCCGGTGTCGAGGTCACCTTTATCGCGGAGGATTCGGGGAATCCACCGCTGCGGGACAGTATCCTGGTTAGTATTTCCACGAATAATGTAAATCAGGCGCCGGAACTGGATCCAATCTCCGATACCATTATGAATGAAAATGAACAGTTGCGCATCGCCTTGAATGCGACTGATCCCGACGGTGGAGTAATTGCGTATTCCATGGATTCCTCAATCGATGGAGCGGACCTAACCACCGGCATATTCACCTGGACTCCCACCTACGATCAGGCCGGCAGCTACTCGGTGGTGTTCAAGGCCCACGATGATGGAACACCTCCGCTCAGTGATTCAATAGTGGTAGGCATCACTGTACAGAACGTTAACCGCGGGCCGGAGATAACTACCGATCCGGAGTCCATGGTCTCATTTGTTCGGGCAGGCAATGCCATTCTGGGTACGGTGGTTGCCGTGGATCCCGACAATGACGCGATGCGTTTCGATATAGTATCCGGTCCGAGTGGAATGACGATCGGGGAGTCGAGCGGTATACTTTCCTGGACGGCGGTATTGGACGCCGGCATAGAAAGAGACACGATAGCAATAGCCGTCCGGGTACGGGATACGTATGATGCCGAGGATGAGATACGATGGGATTTGGTCGTGCAGGCAAAATGGCCTTACCGCTACGGGAATGAATTCGACGTTGTTGCACACGACGTGGTGGCCGTATCCCACGGAGGATATGTGGTATGTGGTGCCGTCAGCGAGGAATCGAAGGGCAGTTTCGGCGGATACCTGCTCAGGCTGACCGAAGACGGCGATACCCTCTGGACGGTTTCTACCAGTGATCCTAATTCCGCCAACGGAGAAGCTCTTGCGCTTGTGGAACATCCCGACGGCGGTTTTGTTGTGGTGGGATGGATCGATATAAACGGCACCAGAGATGTTGCAGTTGCCAGGATAGGTGCCAACGGATCAATTATATGGACCGGGGTTTACCCGCTGCTGTTGGAAATTGATAAGACACCGATGAATGAAATCGGCTTCGATGTGATTGCGGATGCCGATACTCGTGAAATCCTGATTTGCGGAATTTCCCGGAGTACCAATTCTCTGTTTCCCAACAACGGACCGGTTCTCAAAGGTCACAGGGTTTCGTCGGGTGATAATATTTTCTTGCTGCGAATCAGGATGGGCGAAAATGGGGCGACTTCTAAGTTTCAAGAAGTCATGAATAGTGGTTTCGGAGCGTTTGCAATCGAAAAAACACATACGGATACGCTTACCCTCGCGGGGTATTCGGTAGCCAAGGGCTCGGGTCGGACTAATCCAATACTGGTGGGAATCGACTACCGTAAAGCCGAGGTTTTCTGGAAAAAAGAATACGGCGAACTCGAATCGGGAGCTGTCCTTTCCATGGACTTCTCACAGGGAGCGCATGTCCTCGCCGGGGTGAAGAAGACCGTCGGAGGGGAGAACGAATGGGTTATCAGGGGAACCAGTTCCAGCGGTGAGGAGCTGTGGGTAAACAGGCTGAAGGCAGGAACGGACGGGGCCGCATACGATGTGGCTTTTTCGAACACAACCGGCATAGCTTACGTTTGTGGCAGTGTTCGATACGGTATTACGGGAAGAACACAGATCGTGGTCAGATCCATATCTTCCGGAGGAGTTGTCGAATGGACAAACGTCTATGGTCTTGTCCAGGATGACGAGTTCGGGTATGCGATAGACGCAGGCCCCGATACGCATCTCATCGTCGCTGGAAAAAGCGATAGGGGCGGTAATGAGGAAGCCTACGTTACCAGGCTGGAATCCAATGGCAATATTGCCCGGTAGCCGTGGGGAGTATTGTGCGAGATTGACTTACAAAAACCGCGGTGGTATCCGGGGAGATTGGTGAGATACCTTGAGCATTTTTCTAAGTTAAGATCGTGCAACTGTTTACGCAGAATGCCTTGAGTCGGTTGTCTAAGCCGGGCTAATGCCCGTGGTTCTTGTCGGGATGTCCCGGCAGATCGAGCTTTTCGATCATGGCCTTTATGATAAACAAAATCGAATAAAGATCGCGGAAACTCATGTTTCGGTAGTCTTTGGTAGATTGGATTTCATATTTTGCGATTACGGCGTTCACCTGGGTAAAATGGCGGATCATGATTCTCTCATTTTTCGCCTGCGTATTGTCCAGTGTGAGTTGATTGAAAACTTCAAGGACCCTGTTTACTTGCAGGTGCAGTGGTATCCGGGCTTCGAGCATGAGTTCGACGGCTCTTTCGCAACGCCGTCGCAAATCAATTTCGCAGTCCAAGAAGTCTACCTCCATCCACGTGGATCAAGTCTTGCATAAACAGGTACAATCAATCATACCATACGTGGGAGCTTCTGTCTCGGGTTTCCAGGCCGGAGGATAAATTCCGGCACGATTGTCTTCGGTGTGTGCCCAGAGCGTATTTTCCCTATCGATGCATCGTCGCGGGAATCTGGGGAATCATTATTCCGAGCCAACGACTCTAATGAGGAGGGCAAAATGGGAATTACCTATAATGCACATGAAATCTATGAAATCGGCATCGAAATTGAGAAAAACGGAAAACGCTTTTACCTGAGCGCAGCGGAAAAAACCGATGATGACGAACTGAGGAAATTCTTCACCGGCCTCGCCGAATGGGAGCAACACCACATAGAGCTGTTCGAACAGCTCAAAAACGACGTTTCGCAACCCGAAGACCGTTTTGATCCCGATGAAGACGCTCATAAGTATATGAAAGCTACGGCCGACAGTCATGTCTTCCTTGCCGGGGCGAATATCGACAAGATGGTGGAAGACTGCCGCGATGCAGAGGAGGCTCTTGCCCTTGCTCTTCGGTTCGAGAAGGACTCGGTGGTTCTATACAGCAGCATGAAAGGGCTTGTTCGCGAGGATCTGGGTCGGGAGAGCATAGATAAGTTGATAAATGAAGAAATTATCCACGTCTCATACATAACGGCAAAGCTTGAGACACTTCGAGGTTCCTGAAACGGGCAATTCACTCGTTTTCAGGAGTTGATTCTTCTTTTTACAGTTTTTTTCAATTCTCCGGCTTTGCCGGTCTTTTCCTGGGGGTTTCTGCAATGAAGAAGTATGTTTGTGCGGCATGTGGATACGTGTATGATCCGGCGAAAGGTGATCCCGACAATGGTATTGCACAGGGCACTGCATTTGAGGCTCTGCCGGACGACTGGACCTGTCCCGAATGCGGAGTGGGAAAAGAGGAGTTTTCTCCCGAGGAGTAACGCCTTTTCTCAACAATTACTTCTATGGATCGATTCCGGCGGGTGTATCACCAATCCGGGATCGTTTTTTTTTGCCTGCGATCTTCAGAATCCTGCGCGAGAAAATGCAAATTTATTTCTATGCGAATCCTGATTGCTCACAATTGTAATTCCGTAATGAATACCTTCATATCAATGGTCTTTGAACATGTACATTAATCATTTCAGGTCGTTCCGGGACTCGGACTCGGTATTCGACAATGGGAATGCCCATCAGGATGTTTGTCCAACTAACGAATAATTACTCTGTTTTGGGTTTCGGTTTTCCGTTCCATCCGGAAACGTAGGTGGTTATTGATTGAATTTTTATGTAATTAACCCGACTTCGACAATCGACTTGAGTTCCGCCCGGGATCGTGAGTCGATTGTCGAATTCGGGTTAGGGAAAATGGGGGTTACCGTGCGAAACGTGTGTGCAGTTCTTCTGATTGGATTTTGTGTATCTCTCGGATTTGGAGAAGGGATTACCAACCCGGAATTAGTACCGATGACATTTGGATCGGAAACACCTGGTTGGCGATGGAATTCGCCCAAAAAGGCCGAGGGTGAGTACGATGGAGAAACATTTACCCTTACCGGGAATGGGCACGGGATTTACCAGTGCTGGGACGGGTTTGCGGGCGCCTTCACCGCGGAGCAGCCTGCGGGTGATTTCACATTCACCGCGAGGATAGCCTCGGCCCCCGACAAATCTCTGGTGCCCACAGCAACAAAAGTAGGCATATTCGCAAAGGCAAAACCAGATGCAATATCTCCGGTGATTGCCTTTCACTGGGACTATTTCTGGGAGAATAAAAACGGAAACGGATTGGGTTGGTTCAATCGTTTTACTCCGTCGTCCCAAATAAACTTCAACGACGAAAAAGGGTGTGTGGATGGACTCCAGGGATGTCGCGGGATGGGGTACGAGGGTACTGTTGAGGGATTCGAAGAACGGGAAGGCCTCTGGCTGCGAATCCGTCGACAAAAGGATGGAAATTTGCAGAAATACCACCTTTATGCCCGGTATGACTCCGATACCGGATTTCATAAGGTAGAGTCGATCAGCGGACCAAACAACCCATGCAATTCCTCGGAACCGTTGTCCCCGGTGAATCTGCCTGCTTTTTTGCTTCCCGAGGCGCCGGTTGACGGCACCATCTTTTTTGGTGTGTATGTGGCGGGAGCCGACCATGGCAGTAACTATATCACGGCATCATTCGACAATATCTCACTGGTGACGGAGGAAAGCGCCGCCCTGGGGAAACATCCAAAAGCAAAAGCAGGCCGTGCGCTGCGTGTTTCGTATGGACATGGGCATGTGCGAATACGTGGGTTGGCTCCGGACGAAATCAGACAGGTTTCCCTGATATCTAGCAGGGGCTCGCGAATAACCACTTGTCGGCAGTTTTATGGTGAGGTAAACACAGCTTTTGCGCTTGACCCGCGGCTTGCGCCGGGCGCCTACCTGTTGCATACCGATCTCATAAACGGGGATACCCGTGTACTTCCAATAGTTGTGAAATGATTCGTATATGAAGAAGCCTCAGGGAATCCTCCGCGGAGAAAGTGAAAGCGTTGTGCGGTATTTTACGATGCTGTTGTTCCTGGTTTTCCTTGTGCCGAAAACCTCGGCGAGCCTTCGAGTGCGCTTTGCTAACTGTGTTGGGTTGAAAAGCGGTGAGCATGACTGTCGCCACGTGCCCGGCCAGGTGCCGTGGAGGCTGTACGACGCAGTTGTCCCGGGGATCTGGGACGAATATGACAGGGAGACCGGTTTTGACAATGTCGGTGAGCGGTCATTTGGAAGTGAACCCGAATCTTCAGCCGTGGTAACATCGTTTTGGGTGGATTCCCTTTATGAGGGTCTTGACCATTCCGCGATAGCGTCACCTCTTGTGAAGCACAATATCACCGGTGATCCCGACTCTATCGTGCATCGATGCGCCTTGTACATCGCGGGAGGACTCCGGATACCGGCTGCGGGAACCTATGAATTCGCGATCGATGTGGTTGGGCGTGGGTTCATACTATGGTTTGACAAAAACCGGGACGGAGAGATTGAAGTCCACTCCGAAGGCGAGAACATTTGTGGCAGGCTTGGGGACGCAGGTTGGGAAAGTAGTTCCAAGGTGCGGGATACAGTCAGTGTCACGTTCAGTGAGCCCGGGCTACACAAGATGCAGGCTTTTTTTTGGAACTGGTATCACAATGACAGTTACCTGAAGCTCGCGTGGAAAAAACCGGGCAGTACCGATTTCCTCCCGATTGGATCAGAGTATTTCGGCCGTCGAAGACAATTTGGCCTTCCTCGAGTATCCTTCGAGGCCGTCACGGCCGGAGGGAGCACAATTTCCCCGACCAGGTGGGATAGCATTTCCGTATCGGAATGTGAAACCGTGTCCGCCGGTGTCACCTGTGAAAATCTTCGTGGCCAGAACCCGATATTCGAATTTGATTTGGGGGTGCGTTCATTTGATCCTGTTCGGATGGAACCGGTGGTCCTCACGAAGACCTGTCCTTTGGGCAACGTTGAGTACCGGTACGCCGCTCCCATCGACAACGCAATCTATAAAATAAGTGCGCGCGTGCGACGTGAAGGTGAAGAAATGTGGTCGTATCCGACAACCCCATATGATCCCGTACGATTTTCCGTTCGCAACGATCCGGCTGTTTCAAACTGTGGATATGAACCCTCATGCACTGAATCCAGTGCTCGTTTTGGATCCATGAAGAAGGGGATAGAATCCATCGTAGCTGGAAAGGCATTCCGGGCCGGAGACATTATCGATGTCTACAACGTGAACGGGCGGCGCGAGTCTCGCTTTACATACGGCATGAATGGCTGGCGTTCGGCCTTTTTGTCGATCGCTCCCGGCGTATATGTCCTGCACATACGAAAACAGGGCGGAGGGGTACATACGATCCGTATGAAACTCCCTGATTTGTTGTAAAGTTTGCTTACCCGACTTCGACAGTCAATCTCGCACAACATCTTACGCATACTGCTTTTTTCCTCGGCATTTCGACACCGCTCACTTCGACATCTCAGTGCAACGCAATACATCGCTCCGCTCACTTCGACACCGCTGTTATGTAAGAAGTCAAGGGTTACCACCGATTTTTGATATGGCACGGACCT